>CALGHC010000322.1 GCA_937915965.1 uncultured Myxococcales bacterium | reverse complement strand
ACTCCGTAGGCTTCTTTCGGTTGGGTAGGCTTCTTTCGGTTGGGTAGGCTTCTTTCGTTTGGGTCAGGGCTGACGCGCCCAGTATAGCGCCAGCGCCACACCAGGGAAATGGCACCAGCGGAATCGCACCAGCGGAATCGCACCAGCGGAATCGCACCGGCGGAATGACACGGGGCCTGACACCGAGCCGACACGGGCGCCATCATCGGGAGGCAGAGGTCGCCGGTGTCACTCAGGCGGCGGCGAAACGAGCGCCGACGAGGTCTTCGCTGATCGTCCACAGCCGCCCGGCGAGCTCGGCGTCGAGGGCGGCGCGCGACGGCGTCCGCGGCTTGCGATCGATGTAATACCGGCCGGTGACGCCGCGGACCTCGTCCGAGGCAGCCAGGAAGATGACCGTCTCGGCGCCCTTCGCGGGGGTGCGCATGAAGGGCCGGGCCAGCGCGATGACCTTGCCGAACCAGCCGGGTCCGCTACCAAATCCCGAGGCGACGGCGCCCGGGTGCATGGCGTTGGCCGTGATCGCCGTGTCGCGCAGTCGCTCTGCCAGCTCGAAGGTGAAGTGCAGGTTGAAGAGCTTGCTATCGCTGTAGGCACGCAGGGCGCTGTATCCACGCTCACTTTGCAGATCATCGAGGTTGGGCCGAGCGAGGCGATGCGCGCCAGACGAGACCGAGACGACTCGCGCGTCTGATGCGGCCCGCAGCGCCGGCAGCAGCAGCAACGTGGTCAAAAAGTAGCCGAGGTGGTTGACGCCGAACGTCAGCTCAAAGCCGTCCGCTGTCTCCTGGCGCGAGGCGTTGTAGCCACCGGCGTTGTTGACGAGCACATCGAGGCGGTCGTAGCGCTCATGGAAAGCGGCACCAAAGGCTCGGATGCTCTCGAGGGATGCCATGTCGGCGATCAACACCCCGACCTCGGCGCTCCCCGTGGCGGCGGCGATCTCAGCGCGGACCTTCTCCGTCTTCTCGGGATCGCGACCAACGAGGATCACCTCTGCGCCGGCGGCAGCGAGGGCCTCGGCGGTCAGCCGGCCAATTCCCGAGGTCGCGCCCGTCACGAGGCAGCGCTTGCCTTTCATGTCCGTTGCCATGTCTGCTCCTGGTCGGCTCGGCTTTGGCGGCCAGAGCCGCGGTGGCGTGGTATCTAGCAGAGGCCCGCACAGGAGCGCCAGCATGATCGCGCCGACGAACAACCCACTGCAGCCGCTGCAAGCGGGCGCGTGGCGCAGCCTGCGTCGGGTGGTGACGCGCGCCGTGGAGCGGCTGCGCGGCCGGCCCCTGCATGTCTGGCACCACCCGGCCTTCCATGCGCCGCTGCCGGGCCTCGAAGCCCAGGCTGGCCTCGACCTGAGGCGCGCCGATCTGGCGCTGTGGTACCTGCGCGATCGGGCCGCGATTCGAGACGATCGCGTCCACCTGCCCTTGCCCATTCCCTGGCTGGACCTCGCCCGGGTCCACGACGCGGCGCTGCTCGATCGGTTCGATGACGCTGACTTCCTCGCCGACGTCTTCGCGGTCGATCCGCGCGACCTGAACGTCGAGGCGTTGGTCGAGACGATCCGGGTGTCCTGCGGGGGCACGCTCGCCGCCGCGAGGTACGCGCTCGCCCACGATGGCGTCGCCATGAACCTCCTCGGCGGCTTCCACCACGCGGCGCCGGCCAAAGCAGCCGGCTTCAGCCCGGTCAACGATGTCGCCGTCGCGATCGCCGCCCTGCGTGCCGACGGCGTTCGCGAACGGATCGCGGTGATCGACCTCGACTGCCACCCGCCGGACGGCACGGCGGACTGCCTGCGCGACGACGGCGACGTCTGGATCGGGTCCATCTCCGGAGTCTCGTGGGGAGACCTGCCCGGCGTCGACGAGACGGTGCTCGCCCCTGGCAGCGGCGACGCGGAGATCCTCAAGGCCTTGACCTCCCTGCTCGGCCGCGTCCCCGAAGTGCGTCTGGCCTTTGTCCTCGCCGGCGGGGACGTCCTCGCCGACGACCGGATGGGCACGCTGGCCGCCAGCCTGGATGGCACCCGGCAGCGCGACCTGATGGTCGCGGATCACCTCGAAGGCGTCGCCCAGGTCTGGCTGCCCGCAGGCGGCTACCACCGCGACTCCTGGCGCGTCCTCGCTGGGACCGGCCTCGCGCTTGCGCTGAATACACGCCGACCGGTCGGCCGCGGCGTCGACCCTTTGCGGCTGCACTTCGCGGCCATATCGGCCGACCTGCGCGCCGGGGCCCTTGGCGGCGACGAGGGCGGCAGCGGCTGGCTCGACGATGGCGAGATCGAGGCCTCGATGGGCATCTCGCGCCCTCGTGCCACGCGCCTGCTCGGCTTCTACACGGTGCCAGGCTTCGAGTATGGCCTCTACCGGTACGGCATCCTCGATGCGCTGCGTCGGCTGGGCTACGAAGACTTCCGCGTCGAGATCGTTCCCGCGGACCGCGGCGAGTCGGGTGACCGCTTCCGCCTCTTCGGACGCGCCGACGGCGATGATCACCTGCTGGTCGAGTCGGTCCTCGCCCGGCTGAGAGTCGGCGAAGCAGACGTCCTCTACGTGCATTGGCTGACGCTGCGCCACCCCAGGGCGGTCTTCAGCGACAGGCGGCCGCGCCTGCCCGGCCAAGAGGTGCCTGGCCTGGGCATGGCGCGCGAGGCCGGCGAGCTGCTGGCGCGGATGGGGGAGCGGCTGGGCCTGGCCGGCGTGGCGGTGCTGATGGCATGGGCGGCTGAGGAGCATGACCCCATTCA
>CALGHC010000321.1 GCA_937915965.1 uncultured Myxococcales bacterium | reverse complement strand
ACCGCCATCGGGTCTCGGTCGGCCGCGAAGGTGCCCAGCTCTTGGCCACGCTTCAGCGCCGCCGCCAACCGCGCTTGGAACACGGCCAGAAAATCCTGAACTTCGTCCGTGATGACCGGATCGTGCAAGCCAATCTCCGTGCAGGTGTTGCCGACCAGGCAGCCCATGTGACCGATCGGGCTGGCGCACTGATCGCCGATGCCGCGCACCAGGTTTCGCACCGCCTCCACCGGGTCGTCGCTGCTCGCCATCGCCTGTTCGAAGGCGGCGTCGCCTTGGGCGAAGTAGACCTGCAAGGCCGCCAGGAACAGGCCCCGCTTGTCGCCAAACGCACCGTAGAGGCTGCCCCGCTGCAGCCCGGTGGCGTCGACCAGGTCCTGGACCGACGACTCGTGGTAGCCCTTGGCCCAAAACACCTGCATCGCGCTTTGCACCACCTCCCCTTCGTCGTACTCGCGCGGTCTTGCCATGGCGAGAGGGTAGGAATACTGGAACGACGAGTCAAGAACGGTTTGGGTGGGCTTTCTGTAGCCGCCGTTGCGGCGCCGCCGGACGCAGCAGGGTTGGGAGGCCACAGCGCGGGGCGGCGGTGAGAAACCCAGGCTAGTGTCCGCGATTGCGCATCATCATCGTCGCGACACCGGGCAACTCCTCCACTGCGGCGACCGCACGTTGCAAGTTCGGCAGCCGATCGAGCGCGATGATGTCGGCCCGATGCCAGGTCACCAGCATGTGCAGGTAGATGTCGCTGGCGCTTGGTTCGGACCCGCCGAGGAAGGGAGTCGCCGCCAGGGCGCCGTCCAGTTGACCCAGATAGGTCGCGATCCGCGGCTCTGCGTCACGCTGCATGCGCGGGGCACACTGCGGGTCGGTGATGTAGCGGTCCGGGTAGAAGTACGTCATGTAGGCAGGTTGCAGGGTGTTCGACAGGAAGAAGAGCCACTGGTAGCAGCGCGCTCGGCCCGGGGTGCCGGGCGGCGGGAGGAGGCCTGCCTCGGGGTGGCGGTCGCACAGGTGCAGGCAGATGGCCGCTGACTCGTGCAGGGCGAGGTCGCCGTCGATCAGCGTCGGAATCTGTCCGAGTGGATTGAGTTTGCGGTAGCTGGCGTCCTTGCGCGCCGCCATCGGTGCGAGGTGAACGTACTCGTAGGCGGTACCGATTTGCTCGAGGATCGCCTCGGGAGCCATGCTGGCGTGCCCTGGCGCGGCGAAGAGCCTATACATGGGTGTCTCCTACATCGTTGACGGCCGTACGAGCAGTTCGGGCAGGACGCGTGGCACGAAATCCGGCTCGGCGATGTAGATGCGCTTGAGCCAGCGGTCGGTTCCATCATAGCGCGCCTTGAAACGACCGCGCGCATGAGCCGCGCGGTGGTTGTCGATGAACAGGAAGTCGCCGGGGCACATGATGTGCTCGAACGCGGCGTCGTCTATCGCGGCCTCGAGGATCGCGAACGCCGCCGCCGCCTCGGGGTCGTGGCCGAGATCGCCAAGGTACGGCTTGTCGTAGAGCAACTTCCGGTGGCCAGGGGCGCCGCTGACGAGGGGCGAAAGCTGCGGTCGCAGGTTGGCTTGGGCCATGCGCTCCTGGTCGCTAGCGGTATCGGTGTCCCGCGGGACGATCATGTGCGAGATGTCCGGAAGCAGCTCGAAGCGGGCTTCGCCGAGGGTGGCGAGGACGTCGACGGGCAGCTCGTCGAGCGCGGGCGCGCTGAGGCGGGTCGCGACGCGTTCCTGGTTGCGGATGCAGCACAGGTGCAGGTAGCGCGCGGGGGCGTCGAGAAAGGCGTCCTCGGTGTGCCAGAACAGGTCGACCTCGCTGCTGTTGCCGAAGAGCGCGGTCTCATAGCCCGAGATCGGCGCGACCTCCTGGACCATGTGACCGGCTTGGCACGTGGCGATCCCAAACGGCTTGCCGAGCAGCCCAGCGAGAACAAACTGGGCGGCCTCGATCGTCTGCGTGCCTGGATCCGCGACCTTGTCGATCCAATGTGCAGGCGTTGGCCCGAGCGCAACTCCACCTGGTAGGATGCCGCGCAACAGCAAGAAGGCGCCCGCCTGGCCCGCCGAGAACGTCGCGATCGCGTCGCGGATCCGCTTCGGCACCCGATCGGCCCGTGCCGTCAGCGCGTCGTGCATGTCGGTCCGATCGAATGGGTGTGCACCCGCGGCGATCTCCGGCCGCTGCGCCAGCGGCTCGCCGGCCAGCGCAAGCAGGTCGCTGACCTCACCGGAATCGACCTCGACAACGAATAGTTGGCCCATACGCGTACCTCCCCAATCAGGCATCTGCAATTCCCGCACGTCCGCTCTCCAACAGGCTGGCGAAGTCGCCCATGCCGGTTGCGGCGAGCGCGTCGACCAGCGCCGTCGCATCGGCAGGCAGGCTCAGCAGCTGCGGCTGAGCGGCGCCGCCCGGCAGCTCGAGCTGGGCGAGGATCGCCGCCCAGCGTTTGCCGTCGGCAGCGCGCAGGTCGGCAACGGCATGGGCTGCCCCGACAGCGAAGCATTCCTTGTGCTCCGCCGACAGCGCAGCGCAGATCTCAGGCAGCAGCCCCGCGAGCGCCACGGCATGTGCGCGCTCATCGCGGAGTTGGGCCTCGGCGACATGACGGATCAGCGGCTGCAGCTCTCGCGCATCGCAGAGCGCGGCGAGCGTCGGGTCGATCATCAACTCGCTGGCAGCGGCTAGCGCGAATCGGATAAGCGCCCGGCGCGCGGGGGCAACTGAATCGTTCAGGCGCGCCCGCGCCCCGCGCACGACCACGGACGGCGGCAGGACCAGGGCCGTGAGTCCGCGCCCCGAGGCGACGGTCGATGAGGCCTGCACCATCAGCCGAATGTGATGGCCTTCGTCGGTCAGCATCTCGGCGATGGCTCTACGCTGACCGAAGTGGAGCATTCCCGCTGTCTGGCCGCCGTGCAGGTCCAGCAAGGCCGGCAAGACGAGCTCGCGTTTGATTTCGAGCCTTCGACTGTTGTGTCCCAGCCAGGCCGCGCTGGCTGATCAGCCGCCGTGTGGCCGCGGGCCGTTGCGCGTCGCTCGGCGCGTCGTCATGGCTCGGCAGGGCCGTGGGAGAGTTGTCGGGATAGCGCAGCAGAGCCACCGGAAAATCGGCCACGGCCGCGTCGAAGGCGGGGGCAGGGCGCTGCGCTGGTTCTCGGACCGTCGCGCTCAGATCCCACGCCGACGTGCGAAGTTCGCGGTCGTCGCCAATCGGAGTGCTGCGCCTCATCGCGCCTCCTGCGCGCAATGCTCAAGCGCTCGGTCGCGGATGCCGACAATCTGCAGTTCGTCGCACAGCTTGAACAGGGGTGTGAAGTCCACCATCGCGGGAGCGGCGTCGAAACAGTCGTTGATCAGCTCGCGTCGCGCGGGGAATTCGAGCTGATCCAAGACGCTGTGCCAGGGGGCGACGTCCTGCGTATCGAACCACGCGACGGCCTTGGGCAGGGCGTCTATGAAACAGGCCTTCTCGCGTCGTGACATCACCTGGTAGCCGTCGCGCACCAACGCCCGAAAGATGCTCCCGTGGCCGAGCTCGTCCTGCAGGTGGGCGTGGGTGATTCCGGCGTGCATCGGCTGAATGGTCTGCGAACTGGCGATCTGCCGCAGGTAGCTGCAGATGAAGACTTCGCTGACGACCGCGGCGGCGAAGACCAACAGACGCCGCTCCCAGGGCTCGGCGGGCAACGCGAGCTCGGCGGAGAGCCGCTCGACCGCGTAGCAGGCCGGGATCGTCTTTACGGACAGCCCGCGGCGCCGCCGCGCCGCCTCCGAAGCGTGATCCAACATGAGGATGTGGAAGCCCTCGTCGGTAAGTGCCTCGGCGACAACCAACCTGGCCTCGCTGGTCTCTGCGCCGGGTAGGGTGCCCCCAAGCAGGTCGAGACACGCCGGCATGACGACCGAGCGCTCCAGCTCGATCTGCTTGGCGTTGTAGATGAGCCACGCGCAGGTCAGCAGTTCGGTCCGGCTGGCTTCGCCGGCGTCCTGATAGCCAGGGTGCTTGGCGAAGGGCAGGAGCGACTCGACGAAGTCTGGCATTTCGCGCTGAAACGGCGCCGGATCGTGTAGGGAGCGCGTGCGGGCCTGCGCGTGGCGCGGCCAACGACCGGAGAAACGACGCCAGCGCAGCGCAGCGGGCGTTGCGCGGGCAGCGGAACGCTGCGGTGGGCGGTCCACTCGGCTCATGCCACATCCTCCCAGACCTGGGTCTGCAGATCGAAGCCGGTCGCCGCAGGCGTGACCGACAGCGGGCTCGCCGGCAATGACCCGTCCGGAAGAGGGTCGAGATTGAACACACCAGGCGCGATGTCGTTGGGACCGTCGGCGTGGAACAGGCTGGCAAGGTACTGATTCTGGCGGCGACCGGGACCGAGCTCGAAGTCGCCACCGCCGTACATGTCGATGCCATTGGCGGTGCACAGGTCGTAGGTGGCGAACACTGCGCGCAGCGAACCCATGCGGGCGGGTTTGACGTTGATGGCGGCGGGACGGGGGGGCACTTGAGGACATCGGCGGGCGAATGAATCGGCGCGTCCCAAGAGAGCAGGGCGCCTGCGTCGAGCAGCTCGGCCGTCGTGTCATCGCGAACGGCGTCCTCGATATAGGCGCGTGGAAAAGCGCGCAGCACCCGCGCATAGAGGGCCCGGTCCGCGGGCTGGTGGATCGACGAGCCGACGTAGTGGCCCTTCAAATCAATGCAGTCGACCGGCGAATCGCCGCGTTCGGTCGGAGCGCGGCCCGCCAGGGCCGCAAAGAACGATTCATCCCAGGAGCTGCGCGCGTCGAGCTTGAAGTGCATCTGCGGGCATCGGGCGAGGATCGCGTCGAGTCGCCTTGTCGAGGGCGGCTCGCCGAGCCCGGGCGACGCGACGAAAGTGACCGGCTTGGGTCTGCGGCCGACGACCTGCCACAAGGCCAGATCGGCCTGGCGCAGCGCGAGGTCGAGGGCGGCGGCTTCGAAGGCCCAGCGGCGGTAGTGGCGCGACGCCGGATCTTCGGGCTGCACCCCGAACAGGTCCACGTCATCGAGCCGTCGTAGAAAGCCGCCGAGGGTGCCGTGATGGGTCGCACTCCATGGCGGGCCGTCGCGCTGAAGCCGCGCGTGGTCGACGTCTTCGTAGGTGACGTCCTCGCCGCTGCCCCGTGCGCCGCCGCCGTCGAGCGCGATGACCGTCGTGCGGCGAACGAAGCCGGCCGCGACCGACC
This sequence comes from uncultured Myxococcales bacterium, assembly GCA_937915965.1. Taxonomy (GTDB): domain Bacteria; phylum Myxococcota_A; class UBA9042; order UBA9042; family UBA9042; genus CALGHC01. Next base: position 3,552 of record CALGHC010000321.1, on the reverse strand, counting down.
GTTGCAGCCCGATGGGGACACACGCGGTCACGTTCAGTGGCAGCGCGGCGAGCCGCTCGAATGCGTGCGCTCCGTCCGTCAAGTGCCCCCCTGCGGTGGCGGCCGCGTGACGGCGAGGGCGTAGACCGGATCGGCGCCAGACGGGAGCGGGAAGCACCGCCAGGTCAGGCCGCGGTCCCCGGATTCCAGCACCAGGCCATCCTTGCACGCCGCATACAACCTCGTCGGGTCGTGCGGGTCGCTGGTCAGGCCAAAGAGCGCGCTGTTCACTTCGGCCGGCAGGTTCAAAGGCGCCCACGAGTCGCCACCATCGTGCGAGCACCACAGCGCACCGCTCTCGGCGAGGTAGCCGGCGCCCGCCCCGATGAAGAGGGTATCGGGGTCGTCGGTGGCGATCACGACGCAGCGGCAGTACTGATCGACCCACATCCATCGCCGCACGCGCAGCAGCGTCTCCGCGTTGGGCGCCCCCTGGGCCGTATTGCAGCGGCACTGTGCCTTCAGGTCCGCGGCAGCGACCGAGCAAAAGTCCGCGGGAGAATCGAAGCTCGTCAACGAGGTGGTGACCCTCACGCCGGGTGCAGCAGAGAGAAGGCCATCGATGACGGCAGCAAAGGCATGCCAGCACGCTGCGGCGTTCACGCGCCCCTCGGCGCCCGGACGTCCACCGATGCCGCGCGCATCGAAGTGTCCGCCGTAGTCGTCTCTGCCTGGCCAGCGCACGCGCAGCTCAACGCGGACCCGTCCCGCGCCCTCGTCGAGGCGATGGACCATCAGATTGTCGTCAAAGCGCTCGCGCGAAACGCGTTGCACCAGACTCTCGATCTCCTGCGCGCCCAGGCCGACGACGTCGACGAAATCACCGGCTCGGTGCGACCAGCTCTGACCGCGGTCTTCGCTAACCAGGACTCCGATTCGGCAAGCAGCGACTACGCGGCCGCCCCTGGCGGCGATGGCGTGCACGTCGGCGCGATCGACGTCTCCGCACACATCGACGCTGTCCCAAGATCGTCCGCCGTCGCAGCTGCGGACCAGCCCGCCGACCTCGAGAGCGCCGTAGGCGAACTGCGGTTCGACGTCGTCGAATACCAGCCCCATCACGCGCTTGGGCTCACTCTCTGAGCCGACCGGGTACACGCTGCGCAGCTGCGCTTCGTGCCAGGAATGGCCGCCGTCCTCGCTGCGAAACACCGCGCCGGGCTCGTAGCCCGCGATCATGATGTCAGGATCTTGGGGATGGAACGCAAGCGACCACACGCCGTAGTGTGGCTGCGGCAGGTCGAGAATCTGCCAGGACGCCCCCGCGTCATCGCTGCGGTGGACGCCGTATTGGGTGCCGGCAAAGAGTGTCCCGGGCGCCGTTGGATGAGCGCAGAGAACGCGGACCTCGGGCGCCTCGGGCAGCCGCGCGCCCAGGTCTTCCCAGCCGCCTGAGGCCAGATCCGCGCAACGGAACAGCCCGGTGGCCAGCTTCGTCGTCTCGCGGTTGGAGAGGCTCTCGCCAGCGATGCCGACGATGAGATTGGGCGCGACTGACATAGCCTTCTCCGTTCTGCCGGCGGTGAGCACCCGTGGAGCGTCTGGGTGCCGCCCGCAGCCCCGATTCGCGCGCCTGGCAAGCTGGGGTCACGTGCGCAGCGTCGATGGCAAATTGAAGCGGTCCCGCTGCCTTGGACCACCCGCTGCGGTCGACGTGACAGCCCACACCGCCTGAGCCATGGCCCGAGCGATGACAAACAAACGTGAAGTACGCGCATTGTCTGACGGGCGCATCGCCCGTCGACGAACTCGAAACTCTCCTGGCCCCAGCAGCCCGAGGCAGAGTGCCGAGCCCGCCCCCCGAGTGCAATCGCTTTTTGCCCACGAAGCGCCGGCGGGCCCGCCAGTCGCCGTGCTGCTCGCCGTGCCCGTTGTCGCGCCAGTCGTTCGGGCAGTCGCCCCGCCCGACCTCCAACCGCGACCGCCGTCCCAAGCTCCATGCCATCGCGACTTCGTCCTGGCTTCACTTCGCACAGACTTCACACCGGCCCCATCTTCCCTTCACCGAGCGGTGAGACGCTGGCCTCCTCTTCACCCCGGAGGTTCCCCATGTCCCGTCTCCTGCTCGGAAAATTTGCGGTTATCGCCACGCTGGTCGTGCTCCTTCTCATCCCCCTGTCGATGGTCTCGGGCCTGATCAGCGAGCGCGACATGCGCCGTCAGTCGGTCATCAACGAGGTCCAGCAGACCACAAGCGGCGCGCAGCGGGTCACCGGGCCCGTGCTGGTGATCCCCTACAAGCTGCGCACGGTCGAGACCCGCGCCGTCCAGGTCTGGCTGACCTGTGGCGCCGAGGAGCACCCCGACCCCGGCGTGGTCGCTCGTGCCAGGGCGATCTGTGCCAAAACAGAGAAGACGTCCGGCGAGACCGTCACGGTGCCGACGGACCAGCAAACGGAGGTCTTCAGCGACGAGATCCTCGCGGTCCCGCCCGATGTCCTGCGGATCGCCGGCGACGTGCGTGTCGAGGCGCTGTACCGCGGCCGCTACGAAGCCCACGTCTACGCTGCGACCTTGCACCTCAGCGGCAGCTTCGCGGTCGACGTCGGCGCGCTGGCCAACGACGACAACGTCACCTTTGGCGACGCGTACCTGGCGCTCGGTGTCGCTGACGTGCGCGGCCTGCGCACCTCGCCCAGCGTCAAGTGGCGCGAAGAGCCGCTCGCGGTGGTCGCCGGCAACGACTTCAGCGTGATCGGCAACGGCGTCCACGCCCCGCTGCGTGGCTTCGACGCCGACACCAAAGCCAGCTATCCGTACGAGCTGACGTTCACGGTCATCGGCACGCAGAGCCTGCGCTTCAGCCCCGTGGGCCGTGACACGAAGGTCGAGCTGTCCGCCGACTGGCCGCACCCGTCCTTCACCGGCGGGATGCTGCCGGCGACCCGGACCGTCACCGACACGGGCTTCCAGGCGAGCTGGCAGACGTCGTGGCTCGCGACCAACATGAACCGCGCCTTCCAGAGCCGCAACGGCAGTGCCATGGCGAGCCAGGACTTCGGCGTTGACTTCATCCAGCCCATCAACCTCTACCAGCAGACGACACGCGCGACCGACTACGGCATCCTCTTCGTCCTGCTGATCTTCACCGCCTTCTTCCTCTTCGAGGTCGTCGCCCGCCTGCCCATCCACCCGGTGCAGTACGGCCTGGTCGGCGTGATGCTGGCGACCTTCTATCTGGTCCTCATCGCGCTCTCGGAACACATCTCCTTTGCGGCGGCATACCTCGCCGCGGCGAGCGCCTGCGTCGCCCTGGCCGCCTTCTACGTCGCCCACATCCTGCGGCGCTGGCGTCGCGGTCTCGGCTTCGGCGCGCTGCTTGCTGCCCTCTACGGCGCGCTCTTCGTCGTCTTGCAGTCCGAGGACCACGCCCTGCTGCTCGGCGCGGGTCTGGTCTTTGGCGCGGTCGCCGCGGTGATGGTGCTGACGCGCCGGCTGGACTGGTATGCCGTCGGTTCGACCGTAGCCGCCGAATCGCCCGTCGGGTCTGGGGCCTGAGGCGTGGGGGGGGGG
>CALGHC010000320.1 GCA_937915965.1 uncultured Myxococcales bacterium | reverse complement strand
ATGGGCATGAGCGTCGTCGGCCTGGGCATCATCGGCATCTCGGGGCTCATGCTGCTCTTCAACTCGATGTGGCCCGACGACCTGAAGATGGTCGTGCAGGTAATGACCGGATTTGCGCTGGGCGGATCGTCAATCGCCCTCTTCGCCCGCGTCGGCGGCGGTATCTACACCAAGGCGGCGGACGTCGGCGCGGACCTCGTCGGCAAGATCGAAGCCGGCATCCCCGAAGACGACCCGCGCAACCCAGCGACTATCGCTGACAACGTCGGCGACAACGTTGGCGATGTCGCCGGCATGGGCGCCGACCTCTTTGAGTCCTACAACGGCGCGATCATCGGCGCGATGGTGCTCGCCACCGCGCTCACCAACACCGAGGCGATGACGAACGCGGTGATGCTGCCGCTGATGATCGCCGGCGCCGGCATCATCCTGTCGATCGCATGCACGTTCCTGGTCCGTATCTCCGAGACCGGCGATCCGCAGCGTGCGCTGCACACCGGCACCGTCGGCGCCGCCATCCTGACCGCGACCGCGACCTGGTTCCTCGCCGATCACTTCGCTGGTGACGGCTTCCAATTCGGCGACAAGCTGGTCACCGGTACCGGCATCTTCCTGGCGACCGTCGGTGGCCTCGTCTCCGGCACCGCGATCGGATTCGTCACTGAGTACTACTGCGGTACAAACAAGCCGCCGGTCCTTGAGATTCGCGAGCAGAGCCGCACCGGCCCGGCCACCAACATCATCGCCGGCCTCGCCGTCGGCATGCGTTCGACCGCGATCCCCGTGCTCCTGATCGTGGGCGCGATCCTCGTCGCATTCCACTTCGCCGATCTCTACGGCGTCGCCATGGCCGCGCTGGGCATGCTCGCCACCACCGGCATCCAGCTTGCGGTCGACGCGTACGGCCCGATCGCCGACAACGCGGGCGGCATCGCCGAGATGAGCAAGCTCGATGCGGTGGTCCGTGAGCGTACCGACAAGCTCGACGCGGTCGGCAACACCACCGCCGCCATCGGCAAGGGCTTCGCCATCGGATCGGCCGCGCTGACCGCGCTGGCGCTGTTCTCGGCCTTCCGAACTACCGCTCACGTCCACGAGATCGATCTCACCGACCCGAAGGTCATGGCCGGCCTGTTCCTCGGCGGGATGCTGCCCTTCCTGTTCTCGGCGATGGCCATGAAGGCCGTCGGCAAGGCCGCCATGGACATGATCCACGAGGTGCGCCGGCAGTTCAAAGAGATCCCCGGCCTGATGGAAGGCACCGCCACCGCCGACTACAGCCGTTGCGTCGACATCTCCACCGCGGCGGCCCTGCGCGAGATGGTGATGCCCGGCCTGCTTGCGATCGCCGCTCCGGTCGTGATCGGCATCTGGGACCCCCATGCCCTGGGCGGGATGCTCGCTGGCGCGACCGTCTCGGGCGTCATGATGGCGATATTCATGGCCAACGCAGGCGGAGCCTGGGACAACGCCAAGAAGCAGATCGAGGGCGAACCCAAGTCCCTTGAGAACGACACCGGAAAGGGCTCGCCTTCGCACACCGCCGCTGTCATCGGCGACACCGTCGGCGACCCCTTCAAGGACACCGCCGGCCCCTCGCTGAACATCCTCATCAAGCTGATGAGTGTGGTGGCGTTGGTCATCGCGCCCTTCCTGGCGAGCCTGCACCCCGTCGCCACGCCCACAGCTCAGACCGACAAGCCAGCGATCGTGGCGGCTGCCCAAGTCGACGCCGTTTCGGTCGAACGCTGACCCGGATTCCGGCGCGCTTTGCCCGCGGGCCCGTCCGCGGCATACTGGGCCCTATGAAGCGGCGCCTTGTCCCGACATGCCGGCCCAGCAATCCACCGTCCGGCGGCGTATCGACGTCGACGAGCGGCCTCGCTTCGCGGTGGCGGCCGTCGCCGTCGGCGCTTCTGGCGCTGCTGTTCTCGATGTTGCCTGCGGTTGCCGCGGTCGTCCTCACCGCGCCGCTGCTGGTCGGCTGCGGAGACGATCAGACGGGCGACGTTGCGTTCGGTGATGCCAGCCAGCCTCCTCTTGTTCTGGCCAGGCGGATAGAATTGCTACTCGAGGACCCGTCACAGCTGCCAACCGAGGCCTCGCAATCCGCGAGCGCTGGTCGCGATGCAGGCCTCGCACAGGCACGCGGGGATGACGGCGGCGAAACCGACGCTGGTTCGCTAGCCGCTGATGGCGCGGGCGAAATCCGCGCTGATGCGCTCTCCGCCTCCGCCGCTGGCGAAGATGCCGCGGATTCCGGCGCAGCGAGCGCCGGGCTGGCGGCCGCTGGGGAGCGCCCCGGCGACACAGACACGGTCGATCCGCCGGTTCCCCCCCCCACCCGCACGGTTCGCAATCCACGGCCGCGGTCGCCGCGCCGCACACCCCGCCGCGCGGAACCGGCTCCGGCTGAGCCCGAAATCTCGCTGCCGCCGCCCACACCAGGCCTGGACGCGACTGACTTGTACTACGCAGGCAAGCGCAAGCTGGAGGCCCGCGACGCGCCTGGGGCGATCGCCGACCTCGCCGCGTCGCTGGCGGCACGCAGCAGCGTGCGGACGATGGCGCTTCTGGGGCGAGCCTACTTTGACGCAGGTCAACTCAGCCGAGCTGAAGCGATCTTGCGCAAGGCTGACTCGTACCCCGACGCGATGCTTCTTCTGGCGCAACTCTATCAACAGCAGGGCAAATTGAAGCAAGCCAAGCAGGTGTACAAGAACTTTATCGAACGACACCCGGGCCATCCCAAGACGCCCTGGGCGCAGCGGATGGGGGAGACTCTCTGAAAATGTGTGTTCCTGGATTCCACCAACACCCGATGCCGCGCCTCGCTTGGCCTGTCGCCGCGTTCCTACTTCTCGCTTCCGTGCCGGTGTGCGTCAGCGGCTGTAAGAAGGACCGGCCGCAGACGACCGGCGATCCGACCGCGACCCGGGCGCGCGAGACCCCAACGGTTCCGCCGCCGCGCAACGCGACCGTCAGCGAAGCATCTGGCGCGGGACCCTCCGAGTCGATCGCCGCGGGGCGATCCGTTCGCAGCCCAAGTCACGGCCCAGACGCCGCTTCGTTGCCCGGTTACTACGGCAAACCCAGCATGGACCTCGACGAGAAGACACTCGCCGACGTGCAGCGAACCATTGACGCGACCTGCGAGCTGCTTGAGCAAGGGGTAGATATTCTTGAGGCCAACGCCGAGACACCCGACAAGGCCAAGGTCGCGCTTGCGGCATTCCACAAGCGCTCAGCCACCCACATCGAGCGCATCTTCAAGGCCGCGGACCAGGTCAAGGCCCGGTTGCACGCCGCCGGCTACGACCAGGATATTCCTCGGGAGATTCGGCCTGCTTTTGAGAAGCGCATGGGGGCGATCCAGACGCGCTTGGAGAAGATCCGCACGGTCTATCGCCGCCACCCTGACGTCCTTGAGGCCTTTGGCAAGCTCTTTCCGCGTGGCAGGCCTTGACCGTTCCTACTTCGCGGGGACGGCTCACGATCGTGTACCTACCGGTCACGGCCCCCCTGTCGGCCCCGGCCTTGGGCCAGCGCCCCGACGGAAGCAATACCCGCCGTGTGGTGCACCGCCTTCGGCCCCAAGCAGCTCGCCGGCGATGACCAGCATTCGATTCGAGAGGCGGAGATGACGTCGCCCCCGTCCCACCCCTCGTCGCCGCGAGGCGATCAAGCGCCCGGTGACCCGGCAAGGGAGCGGGACGCATTCGAACGTCGGATCTTTCGGGCGCACCTTGCCGCCGCGTTTGGACGGCGGCCGTGGCTGGTGATGTTGCTGGTCGGCATGCTCTTGCTCGTCGGTATCGCTCAGGAGACGGCCGAGCAGTGGCTCGGCGATGGCGGCGCCGCGCTCATGCTCTTGTCGGGCGGCCTGATCCCCGCTCGGGTCTTCGCTGGCGAGTGGTGGCGTCTGCTCGCGGCGACGGCGCTTCATCAGAGTTGGACACACCTGCTCGTCAACACAGTCGGTCTCCTGCTCCTCGGTCGCCCGATTGAGAGCGCCTTTGGGGCGACCCGCTTCTGGTGGGTCTACTTCGCCGCCGCCCTCGCCGGCAGCCTCGCGAGCTTGTCCAACGCCGGCGCCGTCTCGGTCGGGGCATCCGGGGCTGTCTTTGGCATGCTCGGCGCGATGGTCGCCCTCGGGGTGCGGCTGTGGCCGCGGCTGACCCCCGGCTTGCAGCGCTCACTCGTCCTGATGCCCGCCGGCGTCGCGCTTGCGCTCGGGCTGCTCGGTTTGATGCTCGACGAAGTCGCCGGCACCACCGCAGTCGATCACCGGGCGCACCTGGGCGGGGCCTGTGGTGGCTTCGCCGCCGCGATGCTTCTCGCTCTGCGCCTGCGCGGCCTTGGCGGCGAGCTGCTGGTGCCGCCACGTCGCCCTGCCTCGCCGCGTATCGCCTCGGCCCTGAGAGTGGGCGCCGCGGTCGCCGCTGCCTTCTACCTGGGCTCGATCGCACGCGCGACGCTGCAGCTCGGTGCGCCGCCTCTCATCGAGCCTATTGGGGCGACCACGTTGACGTGGCGAGACCGTCCGCTGACCGTGCCGACCACCGTCAGAACTGGCGTGCTGCGCGGCAATCGCTGCAGCGGCGAGCTGGTTGATGTCGCGTGGGCCCTCGACACCGATCGTATCGTCTGTTTCGAGCTGCCACTGGGTGGGCTGCTGTTGCTGGGGCGCCCGACCCAGATGCTCTCCATGGACGAGGCCGACGTCGAGGTGATGGGACGCGCCACCGCGACCGGCGGCTTCGTGCGCCGCCACCGCCGCGCGATGCTGATGCCGGTCGCCGGCGAGCTACTCTTCGTGCTGCGCGGGGCTGAGCCGCTTCTCGACAGCTACAGCCGCGTGTTGGCGCCAATTACGCCGCCGCCGGCGGGTCTCCCCAACGCGGTGACAGTGGACCGCGCGCTCGATCAACCCGCGCCACGGCCCCAACCGGTGACCCCGGCGGGGCCGCGCTCCCGTCGCTAGCGCACACCTCCCGTCGCTAGCGCACTGCTCCCGTCGCTAGCGCACAGCTCCCGTCGCTAGCGCACATAGTCAACTGAGACCGTCCGGCCGGCGTGTGGCTGGCGACCGATGTTCGTTGATAGGGCCATCGCAAAGTCGGCCTGCTCCCGGTAGGGGCAGCGGATGAAGCATCG
>CALGHC010000319.1 GCA_937915965.1 uncultured Myxococcales bacterium | reverse complement strand
GCCGCGTAGGCCGTCACGACAGAAAGCAGGATGCCGACGACGGTGGCGATGCGGCCGACGCGAAGCAGGTGGGCGTCGCTGGCCTTGGGCGCGAAGACCGCGCGGTAGATGTCGTAGGTCCACACCGTGTTGAAGGCGCTGACGTTGCCCGCCTGGCCCGCCATGAAGCCGGCGAGCAGGGCGGTGATGCCCAGGCCGACCAGGCCTTCGGGGTAGTAACGTGCGATCAGCAGTGGGAACGCCGTGTCGTTCCACGGTTCGCCGGTCTCGGGGTGGCGCAGCAGCACCAGGTCGCCCGAAGCCTGCAGTTTGTACGCGACGATGCCGGCGACGACGACGATGAAGGGCAGGGCCATCTTGAAGAATGCGGCCGTGATCGGCGTCATGCGCGCCGAGCGCAGGTCCTTCGACGAGAACGCCCGCTGCACGACCAGGAAGTCGGTGGTCCAGTAGCCAAACGACAGCACAAAGCCCAGGCCCATGACGATGCCAGCCCAGGTCACGCCCATCGCGTTGTCGTCGGCATGGGCCGTCGTCGCCCACAGGTGGCTCATGTTGTCGGGCAGGCCGGCCATGACCCCTTCGACACCGCCCAGATCGATAATGCCAAGGATCGACACCAGAAAGAGGCCCGCCCAGATCAGAAAGAACTGCACGATCTCGGTGAAGATCGCGCTCATCAGGCCGCCCAGCGTGATGTAGCTGGCCACCGCCGCCGCCGACACCCACATCGACACGTGCCAGTCCCAGCCGAGGATGGTCGCGAAGACCAGGGCCATCAGATAGAGGTTGATGCCCGACATCAGCAGGGTCATCACGGCGAACGAGACGGCGTTGAGCAGGCGGGTGCGCTCGTCGAAGCGCAGCAGCAGGTAGCCCGGGATCGAGTGGATGCGGCTCGAGTAGTAGAACGGCATCATGTACAGGCCCAGGAAGATCATCGCCGGGATCGCGCCGAGCCAGTAGAAGTGCGCGACCAGCATCCCGTACTTCATCGTGCCGCCGGTCCAGCCGAGGATCTCGAGGGCGCCGAGGTTGGCCGAGAGGAAGGCGAGGCCGGCAACCCAGCTTGAGTTGCGCCGGCCGGCGAGGAAGAAGTCGTCGCCGGTCTTGGTGAAGCGGCGCAGGTAGAGACCGATGCCGATGATGACGACGAAGTACAGGCCGATGATCAGCTGGTCGACGAAGGCGAGCTCGATGGTGCTGTGCATGGGGGCCTCGGCTCGATGCGGCGGGCGGGCGCAGGCGGACCGCCGTGGGGCTCGGGAGCTTTGTTATCGAGTGATAACCTGACCGTCCTTGAAGAAATAGCGCCAGCCGTCGCTGTCGTCGCCAGCCAGTGGTGGTCGAACGCGCACGAAGTGAGTCGTGCCCGGAGCGTCGTCGGCGGGGTAGTGGTAGAGGATGCGTGTGGTCGCGTCGAAGAAGGCGTGACCGTCGGAGAGCCAGACGTAGAAGCCGCCGTTGGGTCCGTCCGGGTACTGCACGGCAGGGATGACAATCTCGGTGGGCGTCTCGGTCTCCTTGCGTTCGTAGATGACCTCGAACTCGCGCTCGGGGTCGACCACGCCGCTGGTGGGATCGAAGAAGTGCAAGCGGCTGTAGAAGTGCGTCGACACCGGCTTGCCGGCGAGCGCGCGCGGGTAGGGTCGCGACCAGGCGTCGGCCGAGCGCATCTGGCCGTCAAAGCCCTGGATCGAGAAGTCCTCCTTATTCCATTTGTCGCCGTAATGTTTGTCGTTGTCGGGCGTGTAGCACCACAGCATCTGGCTTTGGAACATGCGCTCGAAGGCCTCGAAGTAGTTGTCGAGGATGTGCGACGAGACGACGTAGTGGGCCGCGTGGCTCTTGTCGATGCCGCCGAAATTGAAATACGTGCCGAACTCGCCGAAGACGACGGGTGCTTTGCCCAGCGAGAAGTCCGCGATCGCTTTGACTTTCTCAAGGAACGGCTGGTAGTCGCGGTGCTGCACCTCTTCGACGCTGAAGTCGCGCGACACCGCGTTGATGCCCAGGAAGGGGTAGACGTCGGCGTAGTAGTGCGGTGCGTAGACGAGGTGATCGACACCTTCGGGGCGGGTCATTGAGGTGTCCCACATACCGCCAAGCTCGCCGCCGGCCAGCGAGCCGATGTTCATTGACGGCTCGATGAAGATCACGGCCTTGGGGTCGCGCGCCAGGATCGCCGCCGCTGCCTTGCCGTAGAAGGGGCGCATGTGGGTGAGGTCGAAGGCGTAGTTCAGGCCGATCACACCGCCAAAGTCCCACGTGTCGCGCCCCCACGCCTTCAGCAGGGCGTCCTTCTCGGCCTGCCAGGCGGCCAGCTCGGCAGCCGGCGCGTCGGCGGCGGGCTTGTCGGGCAAGGTCGGGAAGATGCGCAGCTTGGTGATCAGCTCGTACCAAAGCTGGCCATCCTCTTCGCCGAGGCTGTCGACGAGGAACTGTCGCGCGTTGTCCTCGATGCCGGTCTGTAGCAGCACGGCGACCGCGCCTAGCGCGAGGAAGTTGCCGATCGGCTCGTTCATGACGTCGTAGCCCATCACGTTGGGCAGGTCGGCGACCTGTTCGACGACCTGCTGCCACATCGCGGCGTAGGCGTCCTGCAGGTAGGACTTCACGTCGACCTCGACGACGTCGGTGCAGCCGTCGAGCGCGCCAGCCGGCTTGCCCGGGTCGCGGCACTCCGAGACGCGCAGCTTGGGGAAGGCGACGTCGCCGGCGAAGAAGCACGCAAAGCAGCGGGCGACGTCGAGCGAGAGCGCCGCCGAGACGCCCCAGTTGGTAAACGGCAGCGGGTCGACGGTGCCGGTGACCGGATAGGGCGGCGGCAGCGACGCGACGATCTCGTTGACCCACGGCGGGATGACCAGGTCGTCGCCGCCCATCAGCTTGCCGTAGACCTGGGCGATGGCGATCAGGCCGTCGGCGTCGAGGCCGCTGAGCAGGCGCGGCTTGCCCCAGTTCGGCGAGTCGAGGTCCTTCTCCTGCAGGCACGCTTCGACGGCCCAACGCGGCGCGCCTTCGCCGCGGACCGTGTCGGTGTACGGCGGGAACAGCGCGAGGATACCGTTCTCGACGCTGCCGGGCGGCGGAAAGATGGTCTCGCCGGTCTTGGGGTCCTTGTACGACGGCGTCTCGTTGTAGCGCACCAGCAGGTGGCGGCTCCACATGTCCTGGTGCATGTCGAGCAGGATGTACAGTCCGTAGTCGTTGGCTTTCTGGACGATCGCGCGCAGCGAGGCGAGGTAGGCCTGGTCGTACTCGCCCCGACGCGAGGGCTCGACTCCTTCCCAGTTGATCAACAAGCGGACCGCGTTGAAGCCACCGTCACGCAGCTTTGCCCACTCTGCGTCGGCGTCGTCCACCGCGAACGGCTTGCCGAGGTAGCTCGGCGTGCCGGTGTTGTGAGGCAGGGCCAGGTCGGCGATGGTCAGCGGCTTGCCGTCGATGGTCGCGGGTACCTTGGTCGAACCCGAGACGTTGATGCCGTGGACGATGATGTAGCGGCCGTTGCTGTCGATCAGGTAGCCGCGGTTGGTCTTGAGGCGGCTGAGCGGCACCGGAGCGTGGTCGGGTGGATCGCCGCCGCAGCCGGCCAGAGGGCCGACGGCGGCGAGCGCGGCCACGACGGTGAGCGCGGCCACGAAGAGGCGCGTGCACCGGCTGTGCGGCTGGGGATGTGTGGGCATCATCTCAGGTCTCCTCGTGGAACCCGCCTAGAACCGCGCCGTCAGCGACGCGGTGGCCATCCAGATCGGCTCGGTCGCGCCGAGATCGAGGCGGTTGACCAGGGCCGCCCCCGCAGCCCCTGGCAGCACCACGCCGGCGCTGATCAGGCCACCGAGGGCCTCGTCGTGGCGCAGGTCGACACCGACCTGCACCTCGGAGCCGACGTACGTCTCTCCCAGCGCGTTGGCCTTCTCGAGGACGAAAGCGCTGCCAACGATGAGCTGCGCGCGCAGCCCCGGCGAGGCCTGCCACGACAGCGCCAGATCGGAGAGCGCGAGGCCGGCGCGCAGCGCGAAGAAGCCGCCACGAAACGCGCTCATGCGTTCGTCGAGGTTGTCGAACCAGTCGCGGTTCTCGTCTTCGGTGAGCAGTCGGGTCGCGCTGCTGTTCTTGGCGGCGCCGCGAAATGCGCCGTCAAAGTCGTTGCCGTCGTGGCTGTCGTCGGCGGAGAGGGCGAGCAGGTTGAGACGCCAGGCAAGGGCGCCCCGGGTGGCGCCGAGGCTCGCCTGGGCGGCCCAGGCGAAGATGTCGGCCGCGCCGCCGCCGAGCTGGCCGCCCTCCTGGCCGCCGACCTGAATCACGGCGTCGAGGCTGCCGTGCAGACCGTAGCTGGTCGGGCCGAGCCCGCCGGCGAGGTGCAGGTTCGGCGCGATCAGCCACAGCCGCCGGCCCATTTCGTGGCGATCCTCGATCGCGTGCACCGCGGCGGAGAGGGTCGAGCCGCGGCTGTCGGCGTTCGCTCCTGCGCCATTCGCCGCCTTGTAGCCGTCGGCGCCCGCCGCGCCGCCGCCATCGGCCTTGCCGACATCGGCGCGCACGCCATAGACGAAGATGTCGCGGTTGAAGTTGTTGCCATCGAGAACCACCCCTTCCCACGTGCGGTCGGGCATCTGGCCGACAAAGCCCGTGAGACGCACGTCGTCGCCGATGCGCCAGGAGGCCGACGCGAGGCCGAGCCAGTGGTGGATCATCAGGCCAGTGGGGTCGGCGAAGCGCTGGAAGCCGACCCGGAAGCCGAGCCGGCCGTCGAGGCCCGCGCCGTCCAGGTACAGCTGACGGTGGCGCGCGACGAAGACGTCGCCGCCGAGCGCCGCCGCCTGGGCCGGGTCGGCGGCGCTCCAGTGATACAGCGCGAGGTCCGCGTCGTAGAAGATCGCGAGGCTGTTACCCATGTGGGCCGTGAACTGCGGGCTGCAGATCGTCGCGAAGCCGCCCACGGTCTGGCCGCTGTCGTTGTAGTGCGGCTCCGCCGGGTCGAAGTCGTTGTCACCGCGAAGCGTCACCAGGCTCTGGAAGGTAGCGTGCGTCTCGAGGCGGGTGGCGCCCGGCGCCGTAGCGGTCGGCGGGGGCGCTGATGTGGCTGCCGACGTGGTTGGCGACGTGGTTGGCGACGTGGTTGGCGACGTGGTTGGCGACGTGGTTGGCGACGTG
>CALGHC010000318.1 GCA_937915965.1 uncultured Myxococcales bacterium | reverse complement strand
CAGCACCCGCGCTGGTTGCCGAGCCGCGCGTCGCCCTCGCCCAGCCCGGCGCAGAAGCGCTGACTTGGTTCTACGCGCGTCCGGACGGCAGCTACGTTGAGCTTGAGCCGGCAGGTTTTGAGGATGCGCTGTCCAGCGGAGACGTGCGCAAAGAGACCCTGATCTGGCGCAAGGGCTGGGCCGAATGGGCACCAGCGGGCGAAACCGTCGAATGGCGTTCGCGCTTTGAGGCGGCAGACCGGGCTCTGAACAACGCCGGCACATTCCGTCCGATTACCACCGACGAGTTCGACAGACGCCGCGAGGCTGCGGGTGTCCACCTCGATCGCTCGACGACGGCCCACGAAAACAACGACGGCCACTCGATCGTCGGCGTCGCCCCCCGGGACGAAGCCCAACAGCCTGTGTCGATGCCCGTTATTCGTGCGGTCGATTCCACCGCCGCAGACCGACCCGCCCACTCCGGTCGGTCTGCGCAGGGTGGCGGTGGCCGCGCCGCGGCGCCAGGCCGGCGCAGCGCTCCAAGGCCGCAAGTGACGCCGATGGACGACCGCGGTCATGGTGACGATCGCGGCAACTGGGCGCCCGCGACCGACACCTGGATCGGTCAACGTGGTCCGCACACCCACAAGATCGGCTCTGAATCGCAACGCCAGCAGCTGCTCATTCAGGTCGACCGGGAGCTGGCGACTCGCCAGGCGGCACGGCGGTGGCAGTGGCTGGCCCTCGCTTGCGCGGGTGGCGCGTTGCTGGCGTTCTCTTTGACGATCTACACAGCGATCAACTGGCAGATCAGCAAGCGCGCCCTCTATCAATGTCGGTCAAAGTGTGCCGCCGTCGCGAAACCCGCGTCCGACGCGCCAGCCGGACCCATGCGCTAGTTCGGCCGGCGCGCCGTGTCGCGCTGCCATCCGGAGTACAATGACCCGCCCAGTTGACGCGAACGGCGACGCGCTGTTTCATGATTATGGCCGAATGATCGAGGACTTCAAGGCTGGCGCGATCTACCAGCATCCCTTCGAGGTCACCGTCGACGCGGCCGTCGTCGGCCCGTACATGGCCAGCTTCATCGACGCCACACCCCTGTGGAGCTCGGATCGCTACGCCCGCACGCTCGGTCTGCCCGCGCGACCCGTCCCACCGCACCTCTTGCTCAATCTGGGCTTGAGCTTCTCGGTCCACGACATCTCGCAGCAAGCGATCGCGCATCTCGCCTACGTCAAGGTCGAGTTCCCCAAGCCGTTGCCGATCGGCGGCACGGTGCGCGGCGCGTCGCGGGTCATCTCGGCGGCGCCCTCGTCGCAGGGAGATCGCGGCGTCGTGCACGTCCAGACCGTGCTTGTCGACGGCGACGGCCACCGGGTCCTCGACTTCGAGCGCAAGGCGCTGATCCGTGGCGGCCACCTCGCAGCGCGCCCGACTCTGCGCCACGCCGGGCCGGCGACCGCGGCCGACGCTGCCGCCGGCGATTGGATGGGGCGCCTCCCTGCGCAGCCCTTCGCCGAACGGGTCGCCGAGCTTGCGGCTGGCGGTCGCGGGTTCGCACCGGCTCTGTGGGGCCGGTTCGAGGACTTCGTCCCCGGTC
>CALGHC010000317.1 GCA_937915965.1 uncultured Myxococcales bacterium | reverse complement strand
GGCTCAGGATATGGTCCTCGTCGCGACGACGCTCGCGAACCTCAGCGGGGTGGTCGAGGTCATCCAGACCCGCATCGGCGGGGGGGCTCGCCTGGTGAAGGATGTCTGAGATGGGCCAACACGCTGGGGTCGATGCTACGAAGGGGCGCGTCTGGACCGTGCCCGGCAAGCTCATGATCGCGGGTGAGTACGCGGTGCTGCGACCGACGGGCTCCTGTCTCGCGGTGGCTGTGGGCGAGGTGGTAGAGGTTCGCGTGGACCCGACTGCTTCTCCGCCGTCGGCGAAGCTAACTGTCGCCGACGAGGTGGTCCGCCTCGACCTGCCCGATTCGGGCATCGCCGACGGTGCCGCACACCGCCCGAGGCGACCGCACGGAATCGGCGGTCTCGCCACGATCGCCGAGGAGGCGCTGCGCCGCGTCGGCGCCGATGGCAGCAGGGGGCCGCGAGGCAGTATCACCCTCACCGTCGTAGGCGGCCGCCTCGGTGGCCAGAAGACCGGCGTCGGTACCAGCGCAGCGGTCGCCGTCGCGGCAGTCGAGGCCGCAGCGTTGCTGTGGCGGACCACCGAAACGCGAGCGCCGCTCGAGGCTGCGTCACGAATCGACGCCGCGCTCGGCGCCCACATCAGCGGCCAGGATGGCCAGGGAAGCGGCTACGACATCGTGACAATCAGCCTGGGCGGGGTGGTGGCGTGGCAAAGAGGCGAGACGCCGCGCTCGATGCCCTGGCCCAACGGACTGTTCGGCGTGGCCCTCTTTACCGGTAAGCAGGACGATACGCGCGAAGCGCTCCGGCGTGGCGTGGACCCGCAATCTGCCGAGGTCACCGCCATCGCGGCCGCGACGGACGCGCTGCGCGACGACTGGCAACACGCCGCGCCTGCCACCCTGCTCGACCGGCTGCGGGATTGCGAAGCGGCCGCCGAGGCCCTGGCTGGCGAATACCAGCATCTGCGGCCGCAAGCGGTGCGCACGGCGACGGATTTCATCAAGTCATGGCGGGCGATTGCGCGGACATCGGGTGCCGGCGGGGGTGACTGCGTGCTCGCGCTAGGCGAGGATGCCGAACGGATCAGCGCTCTAGCCCGCGGCTGGCAGGCCCGGGGCGGCGCAGTAGTCGCCGAGCTGCCCGCTGGCGTCGCGACAAGAGGGAGATGACGTGGACCTCGACGCCCTTCTTCGACCCCACGTCGGCGACCTGGAGCGGCGCCTGCACGAGATACTCGACATCGCGCCGTGGGCGGGTGCGTCGGCGCGCGATCCCGCACTTGCCGATGGCCTGCTCGATACCATGCTCGCCGCGCACCTCGACACCGGCGGCAAGCGGTTGCGAGCGCTGCTGCCGGTCGGCCTGGTCGCCACGGTCGACGGTCCGGTCGACGCTGCCCTGACGTGGGGCGCCTGCGTAGAGCTCGTCCACAACGGCACGTTGGTACACGACGACATTCAGGACGACGACGCCATGCGCCGGGGCAAGGCCACCCTGTGGAAACGCTACGGGGTCGCCCAGGCGATCAACGCCGGCAACGCCCTCCTCACCGCGCCCTTGCGCGCGCTCCAGGTCGCCCCCAACGTGCCAGAAGCGCTGCGAGCGCCACTCTCCAGTCTGCTCGCCGGCGCCTTATTCACGACGATCCGGGGCCAGGTCGCGGATCTGGCGCAGCACGCAGGCCTCCCCGATGCCGACGCGATGGCCGCGGTCTATCGAGCCAAAACAGCGCCGCTATTCGGCGCCGCGTTCGAGGGGACGGCGCTTATTCTTGGCGATCCCGTCGCGGCGCTAGGAGCCTGCGCACAGCTCGGCGAAGCCATCGGCATGGGCTTCCAGGTGCGGGACGACCTGCTCGATCTCGTGGGAACAAAGGGCCGTGACACGGCCGGAGCGGACCTGCGCGAGGGCAAAGCGACCTGGCCGACTCTGCTCGCGCTCGCGCGGGCGCCAGTTGCCGAGACCGCCGAGTTCACCGCCGCTTTCACCCGCGCCTCGTCCGGCGACCACCCCTTCGACGACGTGCAGTTGACTCGCTGGACCGACTGGATTCGCCAGCACGGCCTGGGCGCCGCGCGCGACGACCTCGATCGACTCCTTGCGGAAGCGCGCGGGCATGGCGAGCGCGCCTTCGCCCGGCCCGCGGCGGCGGTCATCGACGCCCTGTGCGACCGCCTCGCGCTACTCGACGGCTAGCTCGCGCGACAGCATCCAGAGCGGATCGCTGCGAGAACACAAACGATTTGAAGATGTGAGGGGATGGCCGGCGACCGACGGAACGCGCGGGGCTGGCACAAGATCGCGACTAGAATTTCACGTCTCGGATGCGCAGTGGCTTGACCGGCTCGAGGATTCCCTTGAGATGGATCTCATCGAGCTCTTCGACGTCGACGAACTCGCGGCAGTACTCCAAGGTCGCGGGCGAGATCAGCACATCGCCCGGTCCTGCTTGGCTGCAAAGGCGCGCCGACAGGTTCACGCTGCGGCCGAGCACGGTGTAGCTCATTGTCTGCGAAGAGCCCATGTAGCCGGCGATAAGGTGACCGGTTGCGATCCCGATACCTACGCCGATCTCCTGCAGGCCCTGGCCGCGGCGGTACTCGTTGAAGTCGTCCACCGTCCGTTGCATCTTGAAGCCGGCGCGAACCGCAGCGATCTCGTCGTCATCACGAGCGAGTGGCGCACCCCACAGGGCCATCACAGCGTCACCGATGTACTTGTCGAGCGTGCCCTCGAACTCGAAGACCACGTTGGTCACGCGCTCGAAGTACTCGTTCATCATCTCGACCATCTCTGCCGCGGGCGTGACCTCGGTCAAGCTGGTGAAGCTGCGCACGTCGGCGAACATCACCGTGACCTTGCGCAATGCGCCGCCCTTCTCGATGGCGAGATCGCCCGAGACGATTCGCTCGACGAGGTTGGGACTCAGCATGCGCGATAGCGACTCGCGCGCTGCCGCTTCGGAGAGAACGCGACGCTGCAGGAGCACGTTGTCGATCGAGATCGCAGCTTGACGGGCGACGGCGCCGAGGACCGACAGATCCTTCTCCGTGAACAGACCAGTCGAGATCAGCGAGTCGACATGCAGGACACCCAGCAGCCGATCGTTGGTGACGAGCGGCACCGTCATGCTCGAGCGAATGCCCTGGAGCACCACCGAATGGGCGTGGCCAAAACGCGCGTCCATGCGCGCGTCGGTGGCGAGCACCGCCTCCTTCTTGTGGATCGCCTGACCCAGGATCGAACGCGGCAAGCGGACGTCCTCGCCCTGCCCCTCCCAGCTCACTCCTGGACGGATCCGCACGGCCATGGTCTTGAGCAGATCGACCTGATCGAGGTCCTCTTGGCCCTTGGGGGCGTCCTGGAGCAACATGACGACGCCGCGATCCACTGGCAGCCACTCAAAAATGCGCTTGAGGATCCGGTCGAGCATCGAGTCGATGTTGGTCTGACCGGCCAGGTCGCCAGAGAGCGTGTAGGCAAGCCGCAGCTTCTCGTAGTCGTCGCGCAGCGTCTTGTCGTCTGCCACCAACTCGACCGGCGCGAAATCACGCAGCAGGTCGAGCTGCATGGTCGCGTGAATGCTCGCGGGTGGCTCTTCCTCTGCTTCTGCGCTTGGCGGCGGCGGGATGGCTGCCGCGGGCTCGGGGCCCGAGAAGCGCCAGCTCGTGCTGCCAATACGGACGGTATCGTTGTCGCTCAGTTGCCGCGCGCCATCGACGAGGATATCGTTGCAATACGTGCCGTTGCGGCTATCGAGGTCGCGAAGAATGTACGTGCTCGTCCCCGCCTTGCGAGCGATTACGGCGTGCTCTTTCGAAACCAGGCGGTCGACAATCTGCAGCGTGTTCGTCGGTTGGCGACCGACAGTCGTCACGTCGCCCAGCTCGATCACCTGCTGACCGGCTCCGGCTCCAATTCGAATGAGGTTTCCAACCGATGACTTCATCGCCAGGACCGTCTCCTCCACCAAAGTGGGGCTCAGTGGGGGCCTGCGTCCCCAAAGCCGCCGACGCCGGTGGTCGCGTGACCCGCTCACTCGGACGCCCAACCGCCAGTGAACGCACTTGCGTCCGGGCGGGGCGCGCCAATGATCGCGGTTCTAGCTCCAGTTGGCAACGCCGCTGGCGTGACCTTTTTGGTGGGGGCGATCTGGGCCGTGCGCCTGCCGACCGAATGGTCTGTGCATGGCCAGCGATCGTCCCCTGGCTGCGGTCGCGCAGTGTAGCACCTCGCGCTACCGCGCGCCACGGATCGACTGCGCTAGAGCGGCCCGGAAGAGCCGACATGTCGGTTCCGGACTCGACTTGCCGCCTCGCTCGGGGCATGTAGTTGGCCTCACGGAGTCCATACCGGGTGCGTTCAGGTCGATCAATGGTTGAACAAGCGCCGGACACCCCCAACAGCCGACCCCGTGATCGCCGTCGCGCCTGGATCGGCCAGATGTGCCGCCAGGCCGCTCGCGGCTGGCCCCTGGTGGCGCCGGCGGGCGTCGCCGTCGCGTTGGGCGGTGTGCCCGGCTTCCACGCTCTGGACTACCACGCGTGCCTCGTTCTCGCGCCGATCGTCGGCATCTGCACCGCCCTGCGCGGCCTGCGCCATGGCGGAGTTCTGCTGCGGTCGACGGGGGCTGTCGGCGTGCACGGTGCGGCACTTTCCGCCGAACTCATTGCTCTGGTCGGCCTGCCGCTGCTCATCATGATCGGCCACAGCAGCCACGCGCCTTGGTGCGACCCAGCAACGGGACTGCGCTTCTACTTCTGGGGGCCGGCGCTCTCAGCTGCGGCCGGGCTCGCGTACGCAGCTGCTGCCCTCGGCCTGACTGCCTTGCTGGGCGGGCGGAGCCACCCGGCCGCGCTCGGCAGCCTCGCCTTGGTCGTCGGAGCAAGCCTAATCGGTCCAATCGGGCACTTCCTTCGCCATCCTCAGGTCTTCGCCTTTCACGACCTCGTCGGCTACGTCGCGGGCGCGCTGTACGAGGACGCGGTGGAGATACCCGAGGCGTGGCCGTGGTTCCGGCTTGCACGCGGCGGCGTGCACGCGGCGTTGATCGCTTGGCTGTGGTCCAACGGACACGCGCTCTTGTTGCCCACGCTGCGCGAACGATCGAGCGCGCTCCTGCGAGGTCTTGGCGACGGTCGCCGTCGAACAGTGGCGGTCGTCCTGGCCACGGCCATTGCGGTCGCCGGGCTACGCGGCGAAGCGCTCGGCTGGAGCGTCGATACCGACGCGGTCGTGGCCGCGCTGCCGGTCGAGGCGGTGGTCTCGATGGCTGACCCGGCGGCAGGGGAGCCCCGCACCACGCTGGTCATCCACCTGCCCGCGGGGCCCGACTGGGAAGGCCGACGCCAGCGGGTGGTGCTCGAGGCGGCGGACCACCTGCTGCGTCTACAGGCAGATCTTGGTCCAGGCGACTCCAGGCCGATCGAGGTCTTCCTGTATCCCACTCGCGGCAGCAAGCGACGCTGGATGGGCGCCGACCGCGTCGAGATGGCCAAGCCGTGGCTGCGGCAGGTGCACATGGTCTTGCCATCGGCGGGAGACGAGGTCCTGCGCCACGAGCTCGCGCACGCGCTCGGCGCGCCGATCGCAGCCACGCCCCTCGGCGTTCCGCTACGTCATGGCTTCATGCCGGACGCGATCTTGATCGAAGGTTTCGCCGTGGCCGCCGCTTGGCCGCTTGATGGAGGGCTCGACCCGCACCAGTGGAGCCACGCGATGCGCCAACTCGGCCTCGCGCCGCCGCTGAGCGACCTGTTTTCGCCGGCGGGCTTCCTCGGCGAGAGCGGCGCGCGGGCCTACACGCTTGCTGGGTCGCTGCTGCACTGGGTGGGCGAGGAGTTTGGCCGTGACGCGCTGCACGCCGCGTACCGCAGCTCGGACCTCGCCGGGGCGACAGGATTCGAGCTTGGCGAGCTCGCTCGGAAATGGGGCGCGTTCGTGGATGACCCGCTGCGCGCACCGCCGACCGATGCCGACATGGATCGCGCGCAAGCCCGGTTCGAGCGGCCCGGCCTCTTCTTCCGCCCGTGCGCGCTGGCGGTGGGTCGCTGCCTTCGCAGGGCGGCAAGACATTGGGCCGGTGGAGACCCCGCCGCCGGTGCAGCCGAGTTGGAGCGCCTCTGGCTGCGCGTGGCGCCCTGGACGCTGGGCCGACCCGCATCCGTCGATCTGCGTCTCGACCTCGCGGTGTCCCAAGCGAGGGCTGGCGATTTGGAGCCTGCCCGGCACGCCGTCGACGCCCTGGTCGACCCGAACGGAGATACAGCCGCGGGCCTGACGAGGCTGATGCGTGCATCGGTCCATCTGACATCCGCTGGTCTGGCGCTGCAGGCTGGTGACGCCGATTCGGCACGCGACCACTGGCGACGGGTCCGCGAGGCGCCAATCTCGCGGCAGATGTTGCGACATCTCGACGTTCTGGAGGGCCTGGTCGAGACTCCCGCCGGCATGCAGCTTGCGGCAGGCCTGCTTTCGGCCGGCGGCCCTTGGCATCGGCCAGACGTCCTCCTGGAGATCGCCAGCGCCGCCCTCCCGGCCAGCCCGATGGTCGCCTGGTTGGCGACGCGGCGCCTGGTCGCGCTCGGGCCGCCGGGGACGGCGGTGGACCTGCTGGGAGCGCTGCTACCCGCGCTTGAGGCGACCCCGGGCACCCTCCGAGCAGAGGCGACCCGTCAGATCGGCGCTGATCTCGCCCTGCTCGGTCGCTGCGAGCTGCTCACCGCTCTCAGCCGATCCCCCACCGCAGCAGCGGACGCGACTCTCATACGCGAGCTCGCGATCTCGGCCGGTCGATGTCGTCGGCTACAAGCGGCGCAACCGAGCGTGAGCTGGAGTGGTCCCCGCCTCGGGCAGATCCCGTCCGCAGCCGGCGACGCGGATGGTGCGCCGTAGGCGATCGCCGGACGACCGCGGAGGAGAGATTCGTTCCAACGGGTCGGATCGAACGCTACGCGTAGTTGCCGACGTGGTGAAGGATGCCGTCGAGGGCCTCACCGAGGTCGCGGCCAAGCTCGGTCGCCGCCATGGCGAACATCATCGAGGCTAGCGGCATGCCGTGCACGTCCGGTCGGGCTTCCTGCCAGGCGTAGAGACCGTCGTCGTCGGCAAACAAGCCGCCGCCGCGGGTCGCGTCATGCGGAGAGACCTCTCCATCCCAGGCAGCGAGGAACAGGCAGATCGACTCTGGGTCGCGGCTGTGTATGCCCGATTCGTCGCATCCGAGCACCAGGCGGCTGTCGCCGCCGTCGGTGGGTCGCGCCCGCACCTCGCCCGATCGGCCCAGCGCGCGACTGACGGCGAGGGCGGCGAGCGGTCCGAGCAGATAGACCTTCATGTCGCCGCCCATCACGTAGGCGATGTCGGTTGGCTCAGTCGAGAACAATCCGGCGAGGGCGGTGATGCGACCGTCGTCGCCGACAGAGAGCAAGCCGAGGCGGCGCAGATCGTCGGCGGCAGCGTGCAAGGCCTCCGGCGTCTCGCCGAGGTGCTCGGCAGACGTGTCGATGAGCCTGTCGAGTGGATGAATCCATCCCCGGGAGGTCAGGCCCTTGACGGCATGGCTGAGGAGGGTCGCTGCGCGTTCGGGCAGTTGTTGCGCGACGTATTGCCAGTAGCGCGCGATCTCCAGGCCCGGAGGGGCTCCCTGGATCGCCTCAAGTGCTTCGCCGGTGACGAATGGCATGGACGC
Source organism: uncultured Myxococcales bacterium (assembly GCA_937915965.1). Lineage (GTDB taxonomy): Bacteria > Myxococcota_A > UBA9042 > UBA9042 > UBA9042 > CALGHC01. Next base: position 5,904 of record CALGHC010000317.1, on the reverse strand, counting down.
TTCTCCGCGGTCTGGGCCAAAAGGCGCGGCGCCGGTGGCGTTGCGGAAGTCGGGGCAGCGCTGGCTGGCCGTGCGCGCTTTCCCGGCGCATCTGATCGGGCCAGCGCGGAGGGTTGGGCCAGCGCTCCGACCGCTCCAACGATACTGGCGCCATCGCCTGGCGAGCCACGAAGGACTCGCGGGGCGCAGCCACCCAGCACGATCAGATCGCGGAGATCCGCCGAGAAATTCGAGAGATCAAACGCGAAGCGCGGCCACGCGGGATCACGCCCTTGGTGGCGGCACCGTCGACGATCGACATCAGAGCCGGCAGGCGGTCGGCGACTGCCTCGCCGCCTTCTATGGCCTTGATGAGCTTCTTGATCTCGGTCCGGGCAGTACCGCGCAGCGCGCGGTTGCGGAAACGTCGCTTTTCGTTCTGGCGGGCGCGCTTCAGGGCAGACTTGTGATTGGCCATGGATGGTCACTCGGTCCGCGGCTTATGCCGCGTGTTCGTGTCGCGATGCCCGCCGGTGCGCTCAGTGGCACCAGGCACCCGCAACGTGCAGACGCGCGGGGCGCGCGGGGCGGCCGGTTCTACTCGACGGCCCCCCAGAAGGTCAAGGCCAAAGGCGAATCGGGGGCGGGGTCCGCCGCGCGCGAACTGCCGGTTTGGTCCGCGGACATCAGGGCTTCGCGTCGGTCTGGACCGTCCGCGAGCCGCCGTCCGCGCCCGAGCGGTTGCCGCCCGGTGGGCTACTCGCAACCTCGGCGACGCAAAAACCACCCGAGCAGGTCAGCTCGGTGCTGGCGAGGTCAGGGGGGCACGCTGGCTGACCCGCACAAGCGAGCACCGCACAGACGTCGCCGGAGCAGAGACGCGAATCACAGATCGCGCCGTCTCCCTGCGGGCAATTGGCAGTGAACTCATTGACTATATGGATCTTCGACTCGACCGAACTAAGCAGCCCCCGGTCGTCGACGACGCTGAGCGTGACGGCGAAATGGCCCGGGGAGGCGAAGGTGCGCTCCAACCAGGGTGAGGTTTGCTTGATCGGCGCCGTGCCGTCGGCGATCGCGAAACGGAATTCGGTGAGGACCGTCCCGGGCGGTATCTCTGCGGCCCCCTCGGGGACACGGGCGACCGCGGACGGGCTGGCGTCGAAGAGGACCTTCTGGCCGACGCGCGCGATCTCGGGGTGCAGCAGGCCTGCGACTGGGGCCGGCAGGGCAAGCGGCGGCGGTTCTTCGGAGCAGCCGCTGGTCAGCACTGCACACAAGCAGGCCGCCGCACCGGCAAGGTGGCGAAACCGATCCGTTTTGCTGGGACGGGAGCGAAGCACGGCCAGATCATACGCCGGCACGCGCGATCCGCAAACCGATCGTCGGGTGCGGCCGGAGCGCCCATTTGGCCCGCAGGCGGAGGGGCCCGTTGGCCCCGAGGCGGAGGGCCGCGTTGGCCCAGGGGCGGAGGGGCTCTGTGAGTCGCTCATTCCACAACGTGGCCGACGAGATCGTAGTCTCCGGCCTCGGTGACCTCAACGACGCGCAGCTGACCACGGCCGACGTCCGCGGGGGCGTCGTTGATGTAGACAACCCCGTCGATGTCAGGGGCCTGACCCGCGAAGCGCCCCTGCAGGAGCAGATCGGTCTCGTCGCTGAGCCCTTCAATGAGCACGTCGAGGCGCTGGCCGATACGGGCCTCCATGTGGGCCGCGGAGATGCCGCGCTGCAGGGTCATGATCTCGCTTTGCCGGAAGCGCTTCACGGCGGTCGATACCTGGGCGGGCATGCGGGCGCTGAGTGTGCCGTCCTCGCGGCTGTAGTCGAAGCAGCCGACGTGGTCGAATCGCTGCTCCCCGATAAAGTCGAGCAGCGCCTCAAAATCTCGCTCGGTCTCGCCGGGATGACCGACGATGAACGTCGTGCGCAAGACCAGGTCGTCGACGCGGCTGCGCAGGTTGTCGAGCGTGCGGTCAATGGCAGCGCGACTGGTATGGCGGTTCATGCGCTCGAGCATCGAGTCCGTCGCGTGCTGAATCGGCATATCAATGTATTTGCAACAGTTATCCGTTTCGGCGATCGCGGCGATCAGCTCGTCGTCAAAGCCGTCGGGATAGCAGTACAGCAACCGCACCCATGCCAGGCCGGGCACCTCGCCCAGGCGTCGGATCAGCCGGGCGAGGGCGTGCGGCTCGTCGATGTCGACGCCGTAGTGGGTCAGATCCTGGGCGACGAGGTTGAGCTCGAGCACGCCGCGGCCGACCAGCGAATGCGCCTCGGCGATGACGTCATCGATGGTGCGCGAGCGCTGGGTACCGCGCAGTTTCGGGATGATGCAGAAGGAGCAACCCTGCGAGCAGCCCTCGGCGATCTTGAGCCAGGTCGAGAACGTGTTCGGCGCGACGTACCGCGGCTCGAGATGATCGGCGAGGTAGCGCGGCTTCTTTGCGGGCACGCCCGGACCAACAGGGGGGCTGGCGGACAGGCTGGCGGACAGGCCGGCCGCGCTGGGGGCCGTCAGGCCGAGCCGCCATGCGATGTCGGCGACCTCGCCAGTGCCGACAAAGAGGTCGACCTCAGGCATCTCAGCCGAGAGCTCACTGGCGTAGCGCTGCGCCAGACAGCCAGCGACAACGAGACGGGCGCCAGGGTGGGCTGCCTTGTGCTCGGCGAGCTCCAAGATCGCGTCGACGCTCTCGGTCTTTGACGCCTCGACGAAGGCGCAGGTGTTGACGAGCAGGACGTCTGCGGTCTGGGCGTCGTCGACGAGCGCGAGCCCGGCCTGCTGCAGCCGACCGATCATCAGCTCGCTGTCGACCAGGTTCTTTGGGCACCCCAGCGAGACGACGTGCACGGTCCCCACGCCCTCGCGCGCGATCTTGTGCTGAGCTGCGTCGACGACCATCTGCGTGCCTCTCGTTGTCGAACTACCTGGGCGCCCTGATGCCAGGGCGCCCTGGATGCCTGAGCGCCCTAGAACTCGAACGCCTCGGCACCGACGTTGTCGAGGACCTTGTCGACATCGAGTTGATTCACGCGGTGATCCGACTCGATGTCGTGCAGCTCGTCCCAGGCGGCGTTCGGCCAGAAGTAATCCTGACCGCGGTGCTCGTAGACGATGGTGTTGCCGTAGCGGAATGCCATCTCGACGAGGTCGCCGCCGTCGACCAAGCCGTCGAGGTTGACGTCGCCCGCAGTGAGCAAGCTGAAGAAACGCAGAAGTTTGCGCGTCGGGTCGGGGCGGATCCGCTGCGGCCTGCTGGCGAACTTGGCCTCGACGGTCGTGATCTGGGCGCCGGAGTCGGGGATCACGTCGATGTCGACCTGCACCTGGGTGCCGTCGGCGAGATCTGCAAGCACCGGGAGCTTGAATCGGCGGGGCTTCTTGGTGAGCTGGCTGATCCGCAGGCGCCAGGTAAAGCCGCCGTCGTCGTTGGCATCGACGCGGCCGATCAGCTCGGCACGGATGGCGCCAGTGCCGAAGAACCACTGCTCGAAGAACCAGTCGAGGTCGCGATCCGACGCCTGCTCCATGACCTTCTGGATGTCCTGAACGCGGGCGTAGTCACGGCCAAAGTCGGTGGCCAGCTTCGCGAGGCCGGCCAGCATCAGCTTCTCGCCGAGCTCATGGCGCAGCATCTCGAATACGGCGGCGCCCTTGTGGTAGATGATCTCAACATAGGCCGGCGAACCGTAGACGTACGTCGACGCCATCGGCACGTCGTGGTCGCTCGACACGTTGTAGACGTAGCCGAGGCTGTCGGTGATCAGCTGAGAGCGCGTGCCAAGGATCTTCTCGGTATACAGACACGACGAGAACTCAGCGAGCGACTCGGACACGGATACGTCACCGCTGCCCAGGGGCCGCACCAGGTTGCCCCACCATTGGTGTGCGATCTCGTGGGCGAGCAACTCGACGGCGCCCTGCCAGCCGCCCGTGCCCGGGTAAGCGGAGAAGATGTCGCGCAGCATGAACACGCCGCCCAGCGGCGCGTAGCCGCCGCCAAAAGACTTCTGCGCTTGGATGAGGTTGAGACCGGCCCACGGGAAGGGGATGTAGTTCGCCCCATACCAGTCGATCAGCTCGCGGGCGAGCTGGTGGATGGTGTCGGCGTTCTCGCTGTACGGCGGCACCGTGTAGACGCGTACCCTGGGGACCAGACCCGCGCCGGCCGGATCGTCGAACGGTTCGTAGGGCGCGATCGCGAAGCCAGCGTTGCTGGTCCGCTCCACCTGCTCGAAGTGCCACACGGCGCGGCCGTCCTCCAGCACATCGGGGCCGCTGGGCGTCCCGGGCGCAGCGGCCTGCTCATCGGCGTCCGTAATGACGTGTAGATTCGATGGAAACGGCGAATGCGGCGCGAAGGCGTTCGCCAGGTAGTACTGGAAGAAATTCAGAACCTTGAACGTCTTCTCAAGGGCACAGGACGGCAGCATGGACGTCTTCTTCGAGCAGTCGATGCTGGCATCGAAGTCGACCACGAAGATGCTCGTCTCGCCGACCGGCAACGGCTCCGTGAGCTCGACGTCGACAAACCCGGCGGTGTCGCCCCACGGCGAATAGCTGGCTGTAACGGTGGCTCCGTTTGCCAGGCTGACCGTGATGTTGTCGATCGGGTCCGTGCGAAATCGCAGCGTCGTGACGTTTGAATTGACGGCACGAACGGCGGCCTTGAGGTGGACAACGACGTGTTCCTGCGCCGCGGCCAGATCGACAGTGATGTCTTGATGCTCGAAGACCCACGCGGCGGCCGGCAGCATCGCGTAGTCGGCAGCGACCGACCCCAAGCCCGGGGCCGAGGTGACGTCATCGACGGGTGGCAAGCGTTGCTTGGCCTCGTCTGACTGCCATTGGAGCCGACGGGCGTAGTCGCTACCCGGAAGTACTGGCAGACCCAGACCGTCGGGCCCCGGCGTCGCTGCCCAGGTCGAGCGTGGCGATGACGCGGCGAAGAACAGGACGAGCGCGAAGAGAGACGCGACGCGGGAGAGGCGGACGGCACGGGGTAGGTAGTTCATCCTTCACCCCCTTCCTGTGCATTGATCGGTTCTTCCTCGACCAGCTCGATCGTCGCGCCCTGCCAGCTCATCTCGACGTGCTGATAGTTTGAATGCCGCGCGATCGTGGTGTCGGCGTCGAATGTCAGCGGGTACGTGCCGGGTTCGAGGACCCGGAAGACCGCGGTCGCCCACAGCTGCTTGGTCACGACCGCGCCAGTCGTCTTTTCCCAACCATTACCAGATGTTCGGACGCGCGCCCCGCCCAATAGGATGCGACCGGCGGGGCTGTCGGTGGCGATGACCCGGCCGACATAGCCGGCGCCCGACAGGATGGTGTGGCCCTCGATGCTGACGAGTTCAAGCCCGTCCGGATCGTATCGCAGGTGTCCGGCGAGGGCGTAGAGGTCGGCGAAGTCGTGCAGCGCAACGTGAACCACGATCTGACCATTGGGCTGCACCTCGCCGTCGAGCTGCACGCGCGGGCCGCTCGCCTGGGGCGCCGCGGCGAAGCCAGGCAACACAAGCGCGATGCCGACATCGGCGGCCGTGCCGCTGCCATTGGCATCGGCGCTCGCTGGCGCCGGGACGGTGATGTTGTCGCCACAGCCGGCGACCAGGCCACACAGGCCGAGCGTGACGACAGCCTGCAGAGCGAGGCGACGCAGCGAGGCATGGGGCGTTGGGCGTTGCGCGCGATCCATATTGGCTCCTGGCACGGGCGAATCAGACCACCCACGTGGGGCGGCGCGCGCGGAGCCTACATGAGCGCGCGCGACCCAAGCAATGCAAACCGAGCCGTGACCGCGCGCGAACCTCTTGCATGGGCGCAAGCCGACCCGCGAGACCCGACCGGTCGCGGAGACATGCCGGGCGCGAGGTGATTTTGATCTGCGCCCCGGTTCCGGACAACCTAGAGTGGAG
>CALGHC010000316.1 GCA_937915965.1 uncultured Myxococcales bacterium | reverse complement strand
CGGGCAAGATGGGCCGAGAAACTGGGGACGTACTTTCGGATAGTCGAACTAGCCCCTCGGGCGGTCCGCAGCGGCAACGATCCAGCCCGCTTGTCCATCTCGACCCCTCGCTTTCCGTGTGCTTGCGCGTCCGCCTGCTGTTCGACCTGCTGTTCGACCTGCTGTTCGACCTGCCGTTCGACCTGCCGTTCGACCTGTCCAGCGGGCTCAGCGCGCGAAGAATGAAACCGCGGTCTTGGTCTTGTCGCTGCCGCCCAGCCAGTTGGTCGCGTCGATGTCGATCTGCGTGTACTGGCCGCTGGCGATCGAGAAGACCCCGATGTAGCCCAGATGGCCCTCCACGTAGCACTTGCCGCCGTAGCCGGTCTGGTTCCAGCCGGCGTGTCCCTTGAAGATGTTGCCGCTGGAGTCGCCGCCATTCCAGCACCAGCCCGCCGTGCCGCTGCCGCCCAGTGCGTCGGCGCCGCCGCCCTCCATGTAGGTGGCGCTCGCCAGCCCCGTCGCGTCTCCAGCCGCCAGGACGGTCGTGATGTGCTGGTTCTCACAGCGCATGGAGGTGTCCCACGTCTTGAAGAGCTCGTGGAAGAGCGCCTTGCCAAAGAGGCACGGGTTGCCGAGCTTGACCTGGGCCAGCGTCGCGCCTGCGTAGCGGCGCTGGTACAGCACGTCGGCCTTGCTGACGTCGAGCAGGTACCACGCCGGCGACTTGAAGTCGGCGTACTTCGCCGCGACGGTGCCGAGCGGCTTGGTGTCGCCCCAGTAGCCGACCTCGGTGTTCCAGTTCTCGCTGTCGCCGCCAAAGACGGTGCCCAGCAGGGTCCAGCCGCCGCCATCGGTGGTCATGTCGCACCAGGCCTCGAAGGCGTCGTCCTTGCCGCCGCCGTTCGGATCGATCCAGTAGACGCCATCGGCGCTGTCCGGCGCCGCCGCCTTGAGGGCCTTGCAGTCCGCGAGCGCGCTCTCCTGCGACTCACCCGGTCCGACACATTGTTTGCCATCACAGGCCAGACCACCGGCACACAGCGAGCCGGCGCCGGGGCACACGCCCAGATCGCCGCAGTCGTCGCTGATCGGCTGGCCACAGGGGACCTCGACGGCCTTCTTGCAGGCGCCACCGCAGAGCTTGACCTTCTTCCAGGCTACGCCGGTGCAGAACCAAAGGTCCGCCGTCGCGCTGTCCACCGTCATGCGGCCTCTCTCGGCGCCGGTGCACACAGCCTTGGCGATCTCGGCAGCGGCGAGGTTGGCGCCCCCCAGGGTCGAACCGGCCAGGTCGAGGCCGCCGCTGATCTCAACCGCACCGCTGACCTTGCCGCCCTGGGACGAGAGGAAGGCCGCCTGGGTCGCCGGAGCGAGATGGGCCAGCCCCAGGCAACCGCTGCACTGCAGCTCTTCCGCCGCTTCGGCGAGCTTCGCCTTGTCCGCCAACGCCGCGATCGCGGTCTGGTCCGCTGTGCCGGCGTGATCGGCCTCGGTCGCCTTGTCGGCAGTGAGCGCGTGCTCGGCTTCGGTCGCAGGGCCGTCCTTGGACTTCGAACCCGCGTAGGTAAACGACACGTGCTTGGACTGCACCGCGTTGGCTGCGATCTGTGAACCGTCGATGCAGCCCGTGCAAGCGAGGCCCAGCGCCGCGCCGCCCGGCTGATCCGAGGTCGCGTACGCGAACGACGCCGACGCCGCCACCTTGGCGTGCCAGGCGCGCACCACCCAGTTCACGGGCACGCGCGGCAGCTCGTCGCCCGCGTTGATCTCGAAGCCCAGCCACAGATCGGCGCCGCCCTCAAGCAGAGCCGCGTCGATCGGGGTCTTGGTCCCAAGCTCGAGATGGAAGAAGCCCCATTGGACCGCGGTCTTGTTCTGTAGCTCCTCCCAGATCGGCTGAACCGCGTCCGGTTGGTCGTAGAGGCGCGCCACAAAGACGTAATCGCCGTCGGGCACCGGGCCGCCGGCTACCGTGCGTACGCTGCCCTGAGTGGGCAGCGTCGCAGCTTCGGCCACGCCGGAGAGGCCGACGAGGCCGACGAGGCCGACGAGGCCGGCGAGGCCGACGAGGCCGACGAGGCCGACAAAACCCACACCGGCCGTCCGGGCGATCAAGATCAAGGGAAGGACGCCGCGCGGGCCGGCTGTGCGCCTGTGACCTTGGAGCGCCTCGGTCTGTCGCGTCTGCCGCGTCGCTGCTGCGTCTCGCTTCGCTTCGGCGGATTGAATCAGTCGCATCGGGTCTCCCTCTTCCTCGCGTCGCGCCCAGCCCGTTTCGGGCGGCACCACAATGGCGAGTCTGTTCGTGTGCGTCAGGAATGGCGAGTCTGTTCGCGGGCCGCAGGATAGCAAATACTCTGTGACGACCGAAGCCTTTCACGCCGCGGGCTTGCGGGGGCACGTCGCCCGCCCTACGTTGGAGACTCGCGCTGCCAGTGTCGGTGATCGCCGGGAGGCCTTCTGCCCCGCCGTCGCCGTCTCCTGCCGTCTACCCATCGTCTCCCGCACCGCTCGCCTGGCCAGCGGCGACCGGGTTCGAGCCCGAAATGACCGACGCCCTCGATGCCCGCCAGACCTTCACACTGATGTGGAAGCGCGCCGGTCTCGAATCGCTCACCGCCACCATCAGCGCGGTCGACACGTTGCTGCCGCCCGTCCCCGACACCGACGGCGCCGCTGACACCGCCTATGTCGAGGCGCTGCCACGCTTGACCCGCGCCTCGGACGCAGGTGCGCCGCCAGAGCTCGCCATTGGCGACACCATCGGCGAAGGCGGGATGGGGGTCGTACGCAGCGCGCGGCAGCTGTCCCTGGGTCGCGAGGTAGCCGTCAAGACCCTGCGCGGCGGCGAAAACAGACCCGCCTCGACCCGCAAGCTGCTGCACGAGGCCCTGGTGACGGGCCTGCTCGAACACCCCAACATCGTGCCCGTCTACGCCTTGGGTCGCAGCGACGACGGCGCGCCGATGATGGTGATGAAGCGCATCGAGGGCACCGTGTGGAGCGACGTGCTGGCCGACCCCGCGCACCCCCTGCTGCGCGACGACCCACGCGAGCCAATCGAGTGGCACCTTGGCGTTCTGGTCGCGGTCTGCAACGCCGTCCACTACGCCCACAGCAAGGGCATCCTCCACCGCGATCTCAAGCCCGACAACGTGATGATCGGCCTCTTTGGCGAGGTCTACGTGCTCGACTGGGGCATCGCCGTCGCGCTTCAGGACGACGGCACCGGCGCCCTGCCGCTGGCCGCCGACACCGACACGATCGTCGGCACGGTCGGCTACATGGCCCCCGAGATGGTCGAGGCGCGCGGTAGTCTGCTCTCAGAACGCACCGACGTCTTTCTACTCGGTGCGCTCCTGCATCACATCCTCACCGGCAAGCCGCGCTACACGGGCAGCCAGATCTTCGAGCTGATATTTGCCGCATACCAGGCGGAAGAATATCAATATACAAATGAAACCCCGGCGAATCTGGCCGCCGTCTGTCGCCGCGCCACCGCGCGTGTTCCCGCCGACCGCTACCCCAGCGCCGACGCCCTGCGCCACGCTCTCGCCGAGGTCCTTCATCACCGGTCTTCGACGCGCCTCTCCGATCGGGCCATCGCTCGCCTGACCGAGCTCGACGATCTGATCGATGCGTGCACCGCACTTGAGGCCGACGCCGGCGATCCTGGCGCCCGTGACAGCGTGTTGCGGCTCTACGACGTGTCGGGGGAAGCCCGCTTTGGCCTGCGCGAGGCGTTGCGCACCTGGCCCGGCAACGAAGACGCGCGCGCTGGGCTGCAGCGGTTGCTCGTGCGTATGGCTGGCTACGAACTCGACCGCGGTGACGAGCGCGCCGCCGCCGTCCTGATCGGCGAGCTGCCGACACCGTCGGCCGAGTTGAGCGATCGCCTCGAGGTCCTGCGGCGTCGGGACGCAGAACGGGCCATCGAGATCGCCCGACTCGAGCGCTTCGGCCGCGACAACGATCCATCGATCGGCGCGCGCACCCGCGCCTTCCTCGCCATGACCCTCGGCGTTGTCTGGACGGCGCTGCCCCTGTCGGTGCGCTGGATCGAGGACACCACCGGCATGGCCTACGATCACGCCGTGTCGCTGTGGTCGAGCGGCCTCTTCGCGAGCTTCATCCTCACCGGGGTGTGGTGGGCGCGCGTGTCTCTATTCGGCAGCCGAATCAACCGATCGATCGTGCGCTCGGCCCTCGTCGCGGTCTTCGGCGGTTTCGTGATGCGAGTCCTTTGCTGGTGGATCGACATGCCGATCGGCCGCGTGCCGGCGCTCGACATGGCGGTATACGGCATCGTCGTCGCGATGATGGGCGCCGCGCTGAGCAAGAGGTTGTTCGTGCCGGCCCTGGTTTTCTTCGGCGGAGCTCTCGCCGGCGTCGCCCTGCCGGAATACGTATTTGAGGTCCTCGCTGCCACCAATCTCATCGCCCTGACGCTGATCGCGGTCGCCTGGCGGCCGGTGACCGGCGACCCGATCGCTCGCGTGGTTTCCTCCAGTCGACCTTCGCACGAGTGGCACTGGGACGCCCCGGAGTAGCCGGGGCGATCGATCCCGGCGCGCGCCTCGCCGTGCCTTTCCCGGCCTGCACGCAAAATCAAGGCTTTGCGTCCGGCCGTGGCAGCGGTATAGTGACCGCGGCCGGTTGCGTCTTCGCCTCTGTTCGCCCTACGCGAGCCCGCGAAAAGCGTGTCGGCCGAGGTCCCCCGACCAACGACGGTTCAGTCGGGGTTGCCGGCGGCCCTCGCGCGCCGCAAGGATGGTGAAGTGATGATCCCCACGTTCTTCCGCACCTCATCCCTCCATCGATCGTTGATCACGGTTCTGGCTGCGCTCGCGCTGATCGCCGCGTGCGCCAGTCCACCGCCCACAGGAAGCGGCCCTACGGGTGGCGCCGGCGTGGATTGGCCGTCGGGTGACGGCAGCACCAGCACCCAGCCCGGCGACGATGCGGGCACGACGCCGGCCGACGACACGGGCACGGCGCCGGCTGACGACACGGGCACGGCGCCGGCTGACGACACGGGCACGGCGCCTGTCGAGGACACCGGCACGGCACCCGCCGAAGACACTGGCACGACACCTGCCGAAGACACCGGCACGACCCCCGCCGAAGACGCCGGCACGACCCCCGCCGAAGACGTTGTCGAGGACGCCGGCACGACGCCTGCTGATGACGCCGATGCCGCGCCGGCTGATGACGGCGGCAGTATTCCCCAGGAAGACGCTGGCGATCCGCCTGTCGAAGACACCGGCCCCGAAGATATCGCCCCCGAGAACTGCGTCGACAATGATGGCGACGGCTATGGCCTCGGTTGCGAAGCTGGTGACGACTGCGACGATGGCAACAAGTTCTTCGCCGTGTGGTGCCCGAACTGCTCGATGGGGACCTTCGCTGGCTGCCCGTGCAAGTCTGGACCAGTGCCCTGCTACACCGGCGATCCGCTCTACATTGGCAAGGGCCAGTGCAAGGCGGGTACGCAGCAGTGCGTCGCTGGCTACTACGCCGCGTGTGTCGGTGAGGTCCTGCCCGACTCCGAGGGCTGCGACAACATGGACAACGACTGCGACGGTCTCACCGACGAAGGCGTGCTGAGCCCCTGCGGCAACTGCGACATGAGCTGCACCAAGCAGGGTCAGGGTCCGACCAACGGTGTGCCCTTCGAGCCGACCCCGAAGAACTCCGCTGGCATCAAGCTCGACGCCAACGGCTACATCGTCATCGACTCGACCAAGAAGGCCCAGGGCAAGCACCACATCTGGATCGCCAACTCGCCCGAGGCGTCGGTCAGCAAGCTCGACACCAAGACCGGTTGGGAAGTCGGCCGCTACTACGTCTGCAGCAACCCGTCGCGCACCTCGGTCGACCTCAACGGCGATGTCTGGGTCGGTTGCCGCGGCGACGGCGGCGTCGCCAAGATTCGCGCCGACATCGCCGACTGCAGCGACAAGAACGGCAACGGCAAGATCGACACCAGCATCGACCTCAACGGCGACCACGTCATCCAGCCCAACGAGCGCATGCCCAAGGGTCAGGACGAGTGCGTCGTGTTTACGGTCTTTCCCGATGGCGCGACCGTCGCGCGCGCGGCCGGCGTCGACAAGGACAACCACGCCTGGATCGGTTTTTGGAACTCGAAGAACCTCCACCGCCTCGAGCCCAAGGAGGGCAAGTCGGTCGACATGATCAACATCCCCTGCTCGCCGTACGGCCTGGTCATCGACCAGCAGGGAACGATCTGGGCGCAGGGCGCTGGTTGCGCGCTCGTACGAGCCGATCCCAAGACGCATGATGTCAAGACCTACAAGCCCAATGGCGGCAGCTGGAGCCCCTACGGGATCAACGTCGACGCTTTCGGCAAGATCTGGGAGGCCAACACGGGAACGAAGGGTGCGTGGCGCTACGATCCGACCACCGGCGCTTGGGACTTTGTCGCCACCCCCGGCCGCGGCCGTGGCGTCGCGACCAGCGCGGACGGCTATGTCTATCTGGCCAGCGACAGCTCGCACGGGGTGTCGGTCATCAACGCCAAGACGATGCAGAGCGAGGGCTTGATCACCGGCGGCGGCATGCAGTACCCCGTCGGCATCGCGCTCGACTTCGAGGGCTTTGTGTGGGCGGTCAACCAGAGCGGCGCGTCGGCGACCAAGATCGACCCGAAGACCAAGCAGATCATCGGCACGTACCCCGTTGGCCCGTCGCCCTATACGTACAGCGATATGACCGGCTACACGCTGCATACGTTCACCGCGCCGACGGGTCAGTTCAAGACGATCTTTGGCATCTCCGGCTACTCAGGCAACGTCGCCGAGGTGCCTGAGGACACCGAGTGGCAGAGCGTCGACATCGATGGCGTCTTCCCGCCGAAGTCGTACATCAAGGTGCGGGTGCGCGCCGCGAAGGATCTCGACAAGCTCGACCAATCGCCATGGATCGGGCCGTTTGGGCCGATCCCGCCCAAGGGTCTGCCGCTCATCTTTGCCGACGAGGGCAAGATCGCGAACGGTCGCTTCCTTGAGGTCGAGTTGGAGCTGCACGCCGGCGAGGACGATCTGTCGCCGGTGATCAAGTCCATCCAGGCCAAGGGCAAGCTGGTCGCCAACGGACCGTAGTCGCGTCGCTTCCGTCTCAGCCTGTCTCCGCTTCCTGCGCTTCTCAGCGCTTCTCTGCGCTTCTCTGAGCTTCTCTGCGCTTCTCTGAACTTCTCTGAGCTTCTCGCTCCGTTTCTGACGCCCGTGCGCCGGCCGGCGCTGCCGCGCTCAGTCGCCGTCGCGCGTCGGCCGGCTGCGGCCCCGCTTGGTCTCGGCGCGGATGCGCTTGCCTTGC
>CALGHC010000315.1 GCA_937915965.1 uncultured Myxococcales bacterium | reverse complement strand
CCTCCGAGAGTGGATGGCAGATGCTGCTGGAGCCAGTCTCGCGACGCTTCGAGAGGACTTGGAGCCCGCATGGGGGCCGGTCCCGATCGACGGCGACCGTCCCAATTTGAACCTCACGGAAGTCATGGGCCAATCCGCAGACGCGAGGGCGCGATGAGAGGAAAGGCCGCGATCGGCCACGAAGCCAACCGTCACAACCTGCAACACTCACAGAAAAGGGGGGATCCCTCTCTCATATACGTCGGTGGTCCCAAGGAGAGTCCATTTAGGCCCTCGAACCACCCCAGGCATCATGGTATTATCGCAATCTGACTCGATACTCCTTCAACATCTCGGCAATGTGGGCTGCTGGTACAATCATGATTTTCAACTCAACCTAGCCACCCACGCGAACCCGGCCCTGCCGCAACGCGTCCTCACTCCTCGAGGCCGCCCATGTCCGTCAATCGAATCATCCGCCCCGCGGGCATCTGTGTGCGTAGGTGTGTTCCACTCACGGAGCTAACTTCCGAATCGCGTAGAAAGCGGAAATCTAGGGCGTCTAGTTCCGAGAGCCCTCCTCGCGCCCATTACAAAGGGAGCAACCGCCGGACATCCTCGACAACCGGTGGGAGGTAAACGTGGCGCGACGAACGATTAGCCCCCAACGCGAGCTGGCCCAGGGCAACAAAGAATCCGTCCCCGATGGCGGCTATTCCGCAATAGCCAATCCTCGGTGCAGCGCATCCAGAAATCGGCTAGAATCCCCGTGCCGTAGTGGGCGAACGCCAGCACCCGGAGCACCTGCCGCAATGAGTATCTAGAACCGCAAGCCCTACAGACCACTCCCCTAGGGCCCCACTACCCAATTTCACTCGCAGCCGAGTGAAGGACCTCACTCCTCGAGGCCGGCCATGTTCGACCATTCAACGACTCCCCCGCAGCGTACTAGCGCTGGCGGCGACGACATTCGGGTACGCCGATGAGCGGGCATGCCAAACAGAGCGCCTTGGCGAGCCCCTTGAAGGCGCGGGATGAAACCGAGATCTCGGCGGCGGCCGCTGATGTCAAGCGAGACGCGGTCACGGGCATGTCGGTCATGCCGGCGGCAGCGGCGATGCCCAACCCGATGGCGAGCGCGGCCGCTAGCGTGCAGTTGAGCGCCCAGTTCGGCAACGCATTCCTCGAGCAAGCGGTCTCCGGCCAGGGCGGCGGGATGGGAGGACACGTCGCCGGAATGCTCCGCTCCGAAACCGGCAGTACGCCGACCCAATCGAATCGGGCGATGCTGGACGTGATGCGGGCTGGGTCGGCGGGTCCCGCAAACGACACCCAGGGCAACACCCAGATCCAGCAGCTCATCGCCAAGAGCTCGGGCAGCACGATCGGTACGAAAGAGGCGACTCGATTCGGCGCGGTCCTCGGCGCCAACCTGTCCGACGTGACCGTTCACACCGACGGCGCCGCCGAAGAGGCCGCCGCGAAGATGCGGGCCCACGCCTTCGCCATTGGCACGGATGTGTACTTCGGAAGCGGAGAGTACTCCCCGGACTCTGCCGGCGGCAAGGAGCTGATGCTCCACGAGCTCCAACACGTCGTGCAGCACAAGGAGGGTCGCCTGCCCACCGGCGGCTCGGGCCTCTCCATCTCCAGTCCCTCGGACAGCGTCGAGAGCGAGGCGCGCGCAGTCGCCGCGCAAGGCATGGCCGCCCTGTCCAGCCCGATCGTCGAGGCGGCGCTCGCATCGCTGACCGGCGAGGTGGTCGAGACCTCCGAGCAGGCCTCCACGACCAGCGCGTCGGCGATGACCGCAATGCGCGATGCCGAGTCGGGTCCCGAGCAGGCCGGCGAGGACGAGGACGACTCCTGGCTGATCGCCGCCATCAAGGAGTGGTGGCCCCAGCTCGGTGAGGTGATCGACAAGGGGCTCATCGAGGCCCTGTCCGACGATCTGATGGAGGCCGCGGACACCTGGCTCGAGCAGCAGTTCGCCGACATCAATGTCGACACATTTGCCGAGGACGTCGCCAACAAGATCGGTGCCGTGGCCGGCGGCCTGGTCGGTGCTTCCACGGGCGACCAGGCCTGCTGCCAGGCCATCAATGCCTGGACTGCGGAGTTCGCCGCAATGGCGGACCACTTCACGGGCGCACAGAGCCCCATCGCCATGATGTCGGACCTGATGACCGGCGGCCTGAGCGATGGCCTGGCGGCATTCGGTCGACTGCTGGACGGCAGCGGCGTGATGGAAGC
Organism: uncultured Myxococcales bacterium; assembly: GCA_937915965.1. GTDB lineage: Bacteria > Myxococcota_A > UBA9042 > UBA9042 > UBA9042 > CALGHC01. The sequence goes on along the minus strand of CALGHC010000315.1, from coordinate 2,467 downwards.
CATCGGGAGCGCCATCGAGACGGCCGGCGGCTGGATCGACGCCGCCATCGCCGAGGTCAGAGAGTGGAACCAATCCGCCGGCGATTGGTTGGTCGAGCAGCTCGGCGCGACCCCATCCGAGAACGGGTTCGTCGGCATCGTCGCCGAGGCCGCGCAGGCCCTCTTCGTCGCCATGGGCGAGAGCATTCAGGGGGCCATCGACACCCTGCTACAGAAGATCTTCGCCATCGACTGGGTCGAGGATCTGTACCGACTGGTCGACTTCGCACTCGAGATGCGCGATGGCGTGGCCTGGCTGCGCGAGAACTGGGGCGCCCCGGACATCTGGGACCGGGTCGAGGAGCTCAAGACCGAGCTACCCGTCTTCGCCGATCTGCTCCTCAAGGGCAAGGGCGTCTGGGACACGCTCTCGGGTGAAGCCACCGGCAAAGCAGCCGGCTGGGTCGCGAGCGTGGACGCCGCCCTGGCCGACCTCGGGCTTCCAACCGCATCGGCGGTCTACGTCACCATCGCAGGAATCATCGACGCCGTTCGCTGGGTCGTCGAGAGCCCCATGTGGGCGGAGATCTCCAGCGCGCTCGCCGTCGCCTGGGAGTACGGATCGGGCCTGGTCCTCGATCTAATCGACATCGCCGTCTCCGTCGCTTCCTGCATCGGCGCTCCGGCGCTCATCTTCCCGGTCCTGATGGGCTCGGCGCTGTTGCTGCTGCCCGATTGCTGCAAGGTGCCGGTCTTCGACTTCCTCATCAGCATCCTCATCGCCGCCTCGGCCATCTGGATGACCCCGATGTTGCTGCTGATGCCGTTCGCGGCACCGATGATGCAAACCCTGCTCGAGGGCACCCTGCAGGGAATGAAGGGCCTCGAGCCCGCGCAGAAAGAGGCCATGCTCACCCGCTTCGCCGAGCTGGTGCAGCTGCGGTTCCTCGGCGAGTTCGCCCGCGGCCTGCTGGTGGGCATCGTCGAGGGCGTCATCTACGAGATCATCGGCATCGTCCAGATGATCAAGATGCTCGTCGACCTGGCGAACCCCTTCACCTGGCTGGGGTGGATGTGGGATGCCTTCATCGCGACACTGCGCACCGTGGCTGGCGCTGTCGTGGACGCCGCAGAGGGCGCCGCAGAGGTCATCGATCAGGCGGGCGACCGGGCCTTTGGAGAGGACGACTACGCCGAGACGCCCGATGTCAACGTCGCCGAGGCGCCACAACCGCCGTCGTCCGATGCGGCCCCGGAGCTCGATGAAGGCTCCATGTTCGACACGAGCAACTGGCCCTCGATGGAGGAGCTGCTTGGCGGACTGGTCGACGGCGCGCTCGGCTTCCTGGAGGCCAAGGTCGCCGAAGCCGCTCAAGGCGCAGCCGACGCGCTCCTCGCCGCCAGCGAAGCCCCCTACACCATCGGCTACGGCGTCGGGTACGTCGCCGGTTGGGCCCTGGTCCAGTTCGGCATCATGGTGCTCACCATGGGCTTCGGAAACGCAGTGGCAGCGCTCAAGAGCGGCGTTCAGTTGCTGTGGGTCGCCTTGCGCGGCAGCTGGAGGGCGATGGTCGCCGGCGTTCGCGCCGCCATCACGTCCATCAGCAGTGTCCTCGATAACCTCGCCGCATTGATCGCCTCGATCCGTATCCCCGGGCTGGGCGCCATCGGCGCGTGGCTGCGGGCTGCGTGGACCAAGCTGGTCACCTGGTTCGACGACTTCGTGAGGTGGGTCAAAGGCTCACCCAAGAAGGCGGCCCCGAAGAAGGGCAAGCCGAAGAAGGGCAAGCCGAAGAAGGGCAAGGACGACGAAGACGACGACCTGAAGAAGGAGGCCAAGTCCGAGGCCAAGGCCGCCTGGAAAGACGTCGAGAAGGACAAGGAGCTAGACCCCGTCAAGACAGAGCAGGACGAGGTCGAGGCCATCGAGGACTCTCGAAAGAAGAAGCACGAACATCCCGTCGATCTCACCGTCGATGTCGACAAGAAGGCGAAGACCTGGGAGATCGACGCCGTCGCGAGCGCAGGGACCAAGAAGGGCACCAGCAGCTTCGGCAAGGGCTGGGTTGCCGACGAAGTCGAGGGTACGGACCTCTTCTTGGCGCCAGAGAGTAGTGCGGACAAGAACGAGAAGGTGGTGACTGCAGCAGAGGCGACGTTCCAGAAGAAGTGGGACGAGGCCGACGGGGATCCGCTGACCTACATGAAGGATGTCGGCTCGGCGGAGGTGTCGCAGTTCGAAAAGGGCCGGGCGTACAAGAAGATGGTCATGAAGACGGAGTTCCGCAATCCCGACGCCGCCGCTAGCACGATCGAGTATCGGATCACGATTTCTCCGAACGCCCAGGACACAGGTTGGAAGCCGCTCAATGCCGGCTCTGGCAAGCTGGCCGAACGGCTGAAGGCCATCGGGGACGGCAAGCACCAGCCGCTGCTGAGGCGGTTTGAAACGGGTGATTGGGCCGATGCCTTTGACATCGGCGCGCGC
>CALGHC010000314.1 GCA_937915965.1 uncultured Myxococcales bacterium | reverse complement strand
CGTGTCCGGCTGGTTCATTGCGTTCGTCGTCGAGCTGCTGGCGCAGGACCTTTACCGCTTGATGAACGAGGACGCGCGCCGACGCCTCGGTCGAGTCCAGGGAGACCGCGATCTCTGCGTAGGACAGGCCGCCATCAAGGCGCAGCAGCGCTGCCTCGCGCCGCTTCGTCGGCATCGCCGCGAGGGTCGCTCGGGCGCGGCGGGCCTGCTCGGCCGCCATGGTCAGCTCCTCAGGGCTGACCGTGGCGGGCCGACCGATCGATCGCTCTTCGCGCACGGACCTGCGCCGCTCGCCACGCAGCAGGGTGTGGCTCCGTTTCGCCGCCAGGGTCGCCAGCCAGGCCCGCAGCGACGAACCGGGTCGGTACCGCGCCAGACCACGCCACGCCAACTCCAGGCACTCCTGGACGGCGTCCTCGGCGATCGCGTCGCTGCCGCTACTGCGCCGGGCGATCCGAAAGAGAATGCCGAGGTGCGGAGCGACGAGCTCCCCAAACGCGCGGCCGTCACCGGCGAGCGCCCGTTCGACCAGCAGCGCCTCGACCCGTGCGAGATCGGCGTCGATGGCTGGCGTGACCTGCGCCGTGGCCGGCACGACTGTGCCCCTCGCTTCCAGACCTGCTGCGTTCATCAAGGTCATGATCCAGCCTGGCCGTGCCAACGCGGGCGCCAACGCGGGCGCCAACGCGGGCGCCAGCATGAGCGCGAGCGCTGTGTCGTTCATGCCGCACAGCGGTCCGATGTGAACGCCTTCGTTTGTCGGCATCCGCCGGGTGCCTGGCAAGCGGCCCACGGCATCATCAATACGACCGACTACCGAGGGGCCTCGAGGCCGGACGTCACCTCGGCGAGCAGGGCGCGCATTTCGTCTACGTTGGCCGCAGAGTCGCCGTGCACGATCGTGCACAGCGCGGCGAGGTCGACCGGATGTTCGGCTCGCTCGGCGATGCGGTGCACGAGCTCGCGCTCGACCCGATGCTGGAGCTCGGTCGCGTCGACGCCGTCGATCAGGGCGATGCCCTGCCCCTCAGGCAGAAAGCGGAAGAGCCGGGCGCGAAATGCCATCGCGCGGATCTTGCGCACATCGGCCTCCTCGACCTCGTGCCCGGCGACCAGCAGAGCCGCTGCCAGGCCGTCCTCGAGATCGGACCACGAAGCAGCCGGCGCGCCGGCGGGGCCGTGGCGGCTGTGGATCAGCTCGAGAGCGATCCGCCGCAGCTCGGGACCGACCAGACGAATGCCCTGGCCCTTGAGGATTCGCTCGTAGCGGACAAGCGGTGCGTCGGTGTCGGCGTCGCCGTCGGTCGGCCGCCCCACTCCGTCGACCATGCATCGACCGCGATCAGTCAGCACCAGCAGGTGGTCGTGATCCCCCGCGCGGATGCGAACGACGCCATCGCATGCGTCCAGAAAGGCACCAAATGAGGCGAAACCGAAGTTGGCCTCGTCGAAGGTCGGATCGAGGCGCATCAGCATCGGCCGCAACGCCGCCTTGACGATCTGTTCCTCGCCGCGCTGTCCGATCAGTCGGCGCATCGCCGTCGCCACGAGACGCCGCGCCTCGTCGATGTCCGCGCCGCCGACGACAACACCGCCGATTCCTGCGTCTGATTCACCGCTTTTCGCCAGTAACGTGCTGTAAAACTTGAACTCGTTGCAAGCCCGCACCCAGAAGGCGTTGGTGCGCTCCTGGACACCGATACCGATCACGGTCCGCCCCCCCTGGCGGATCTTCTGGCCAACGGCGGTGTAGTCGCTGTCGCATGCGACAATGACGACGTGGCTGATGTGCGGGAAGTGGTGCACGTCCTCAAGGGCGTCGAGGGCGAGGCGGATATCGGCGCCGTTCTTGCTGTTGGCGCCACGCGGGAAGAGCTGGATCAGGTCGATCGCGTGATCGAGCAGGTCTTCGCGGTAGCGTTCCAGCCAGCGCCAGTTCGCGTAGGCCCGGTGGACCACCACGTCTCCCAACGAGGCGATGTAGTCCATGACGGAGCCGAGCTGGATGACGCGCTGCTGGGTGCGGCCGCGTGAAGCGCGGTAGGATCCCTCGCCCTGCTGCGTATCGAGCAGCGCCGCGTGGATGTTCTCGAAGTCCCAGTAGACCGCCACGTGTGCCGTGCCGTTGCCGCCTGCCGCCATTGCGCCCCTCCCGGTGTCCGTCGCTCCCGCGAGTCGCGACCGCCTGCCTCAGCCTACCTCACGCAGCATGGGCACGACCATGGCGCGGATCTGACCGTCGGTGAAAGCGACCTCGGTCAGTGGACGCTCGGGCCGGCTCATGACGTTGCGCGGGTCGCCCTCGATGACGTCCGATGCGTTGGCAAGACAGCGCAGGGCCAGACCGTCGGTGTCCACAGCGGTGGTCGCCCAGCTGTGGGGCAAGCCGAAGTAGCTGCCGAGCTCGTAGGCCATCGCTACCGGTGGGTGATCGGTTGCCCGCAGCACCAAGCCGCAACGACCGTGGGAGAGACCGCGCAGGTCGCCGACGTCGCCGATCGGGCCGGCGTAGAAGCAACGGATCAGACCGCGTTTGCGTCTGGGCAGCTGGGAGCAGATGACGTCGGCGAGGCCATCGCGCAGGTCCGAACGGACCACGCCTGCGAGGCAGTGGTCGCGCACGAAGTCGGTCCATTCCATGTCGAGGATGACGTCGTCAGCCGGTGGCGCCCGAACGATCTGGATGCCGGTTCGCCCGAAGACCTGGTTGGCCGCTTCGATGTCGTCGAGAAGAGACGCGCAAGCCAGATCCCGCAGATCTCGGGTTGTCGCCAAAGCGATCTGCAGCGGCCGCGTCGGCACCAGCCAGGGGCGACGACGGAAGACAGCGTCGAGACGGCCATCGGCCTCGTCGATCGCCAGCCAACGCCTGAACGGCATGTGGACCGCGTCGATCTCGACCGTGTCGACGTGCCAGCCGGGGGCGATGCCGCCGTTGTCGTGGCGCAGACCGACGCCGACGACGGGACCGACATCTTCGGCGGTGAGCCGGAAGGTGTCAGTGCCGCCCTGCACGAAGTTGTCGCGCCCCGGCTCGTGCACAAGCATCCACGGGGTCGCGAGCTCTTCGCCGAGGATCTGAAGAAACACGGCCGAGTCAGTTCCGGCGAGGAAGTGTTCGGAGGTGCGTATCGTGACGCTGTACGTACGCGCCCGCG
>CALGHC010000313.1 GCA_937915965.1 uncultured Myxococcales bacterium | reverse complement strand
CGGTCGGTTCGGTCGGCTCGGTCGGATCGCGCCGCGGTCGCCGCCGTCGCTGTCGCGGCGGGCCGCCAGTCGGATGCATCGCGATCGACGACCTCGGCTCCACTCAAATGCGCCCAACGCAGCGCCGCGACAACCTCTGCGAGCAGCCACGTCCCGTCATCCTCGCCGGGCGCGCGGTCGCCGTCGTCGGTGTGTGTCGTTTCAACGGCTTCGGTCATCGGAAGATCTGCCTGTCTTGCCTTGGTTGGTTTCGTGGCGCGGTCCGTTTCGTAGCGCGGTCCGGTAGCTACCGAATCGCGATGGTCGCCTTCGTCCCCCAGTTCTTGTTGGTGCCGCCATGGGCGCCCATCCAGCTCGCCGAGTCGCTGATGCACGCTGCGTCCTGCACGTTGGTGCCAGAGCCATACGCGCCGATGCCGAGGATCATCGTCCAGTCCTTGCCGTCGTGGTAGCCGCCCAGCAGACAGAAGCCCTTGGCGCTCGAGCAGCCGCTGGTGCTGGTCACGGGAACGAACGGCCCGCCGTTGCGCGAGCCCTTGACCGCGTAGTCGCCGACGTTCTTGGGTCCGATGACGCCCTTGGCGATATTCGGCCAGGTGAACTCGACGTGCGCGGACTGGAAGACGTAGTAGTTCTCCGCGCTCTCCCAGATCAGGACCTCCTTGTCGACGAAGGGGAGCGCGCCGACCTTGTCGAGCCCGAAGGCCGCCGTCTGTCCGCCATCGCTCCAGATGTCGGACTCCGCGCCGATGGCGACCTCCAGGCTACACAGAGGGACCTCGGCGCGCACATTGGCGATACGCGTCCAGCCGCCTCCGACGGTCTCCATGTCGCACCAGGCCTGGAATGGCGTGCCCGAGGCGTTGGCCTTCAACCAGTACAGGCCGGACTTGTAGGGCACAGACTGCTTGGCGAGCGCGCGGCAGCTCGTCGCCGGGTTGTTTTGCGAACCGGGCGTGCCCAGCTGAATGAGGGGCCGCCAGGCGGTGCCGTCACAGACCACGACGTCCTTGTCGACCACGTGGAACCACGCAAACCCCATGTGGGCTGCGTCGCACTCGACCGGCGCCTTGGCCGCGTTCTGGAAGCGAAAGCCGACCACCTCGTTGCCGCCGACGTCGACACCCTTGGCGAACGTCTGCGCCGCCGAGAATGTGTTGGCAGCGCCGGTATGAGCGAGGTCGCCGAGGCTCTGCGGGTCGAGCATCGGCGCCGTGACGCAGCCGGTGCATTGCAGCTTGCTCGCCAACGACGCGGTGGCCGCCTCGTCGGCGGAGGTGGCGGTCTCGGCCTTGTTGGCGAATAGAGCGACATCGGCGAGGTCGGCCTTCTTGGCGCTCTCAGCGACTGCGGCGTTGTCCGCCTGGGTAGCGAGATCGGCGATCTTGGCGTGGTCTGCCTCGGCAGCCAGGGCCGCCGTGCTGGCGTTGATCGCGGTGTCGGCGCTCTTTGCGTGGGTTGCTTCGGCCGCGCTGTCAGCGCTCTTTGCGTGGTCTGCCTCACTGGCGTTGTCGGCTTGCAGCGCGAGGTCAGCGAGATCGGCGCGCCACGACCGAGGCACCGCGAGCAGCGCCGCGGGCGGCAGCGGCGGGTTGGCGCCGACGGTGATCGCGACGAAATGGGCCTTGCCGGCGACCGATGGGCCGTCGAGGGGGGCCGCGTTGTCGGCACCTAGCAGGACTTCGAAGAGCCCGTGGTGAACCGGCACCGCGATGAACTTCTCCTCGTGGACCTTCACGGTGCCTTCTGCGTCGGCGAGGAGGGTGACCGCCATGGCGTAGTCGCCGTCGGGAACGGTGACGCCTCCTGCCGTGCGCAAGGCACCTTGGATGGCGATCACATCGGCGTGGGCCGGGCTGGCCAGCGCCACTGCGATGCAACACACGAGGACCGTGATAGCGTGCCGTCCAGCGATGCACGCCGCACGAGCGGCAAAGGAATGGCAGTCAGCGAACGCGGGCTTCATGGCATCTCCGAGTCGAACGATTCGCAAAGGTCGAATTGTCCGCAAAGGTCGAATTGGCTGCAAACATCACCGAGTCGTGCACGGCGCAGTCCGCCCCGTTTCAAAGGGCGGGCTGGAGGCGCTTGAGGAAACTGGTCGAACCGACGCCGCGCAGGGCGACGGCCGCCAACTCCGCCGCGATGCGCCGGCGCTCCGGGGCGTCCAGCTCAGGTAGTCCAGGTGGCAAGATCCGCGCGAGGACCTCCTTGACCGCGCCGAGCAGCGCGACCGCGCCGATGCGGGTGTCGAGTTCGCGCACCAGGCCGGCCTCGCGGCCTTCGATCAGGCTGCTCTCGAGCATCGTCAAGATGTGGCCGAGCAGGCCTTCGACCCTGCCGCCGAGGCGCGCGTCTCGGCCCACGGCCTCGACGAGCAGCAGGCGGATCAGCTCGGGGTGCTCCAGCAGCACATCGAGGATGCGGTACAGGTTGGCGAGGAGTTGGACCTCGGGCGGCGGATGGCCTGCTTCGAGTTCGATGCCTCGCACGGCCCCGTGGAGTTGCCCGAGAAGGTCGTCGAGCACGGCGGCAAAGAGCTCGGTCTTGCTGTCGAAGAATCGGTAGAAGGTCGCCCGTGACACGCCTGCCGCGGCAGCGATCGCTTGCGGCGTCACGTCATGGTAGCCCTTTCGGCCAAAGAGGCGCCGAGCGGAGTGGGTCAGCGCCACCCGCGTCGCGTCGCGCCGTCGCCGCGCCCTCGCGACTCGGCCGTCCTCCCCTCCTTGTTGCGCCTGCATCATGCCCGCCCCATGTCTGTCTCCCCGCGATCGCCATCATCGGCCGCGCTGCCGGTTGCGGCAAGGGTTGGGCGACCGTCATCGCCCGAAAGGTCGCCGCGCCGCCAGTGGCAGCCGCCCCTTGACGACTGGCCCCGTCTCGGAGAAGCCTGCGATTCGCCTGCGACTCGCCTGCGCTGAGGGTTCATGCGCGACTTTTCGGACTACCGCTCTCCGCTACGCCAACTGGTACGGCCGATCGCGCTGCTGATGGGGATCTTCGGGATCGGCACGGTCGGGTACTGGTTGCTCGGTGGCGGCACGTGGTCGTGGATGGACTGTGCCTATATGACGGTGCTGACCCTGTCGACGGTCGGTTTTCACGAGGCGGTACCGATCGGCGCCGATACGCTGCTGCGCGCCTACACGCTCTCGTTG
>CALGHC010000312.1 GCA_937915965.1 uncultured Myxococcales bacterium | reverse complement strand
GTGAGCGCCCTGAAGCGCGACGGCGTGCGCGACCTTGAGCGCGTGCGGCGCGGCGAAACAGTGCAGCGCGACGCCCGCGAGGTGCGCCTCGACCGCGCCGCGCTGCTCGAACTCGACGACACGACGGCGCGCTTCGAGATCGACTGCGGTGCTGGCTTCTACGTGCGGGCATGGGCGCGCGACCTGGGCGAAGCGCTCGGCAGCGCGGCGCATCTGCGCTCGCTGCGACGAACCCGCGCGGCCGGCTGGCAGGTCGACAGCTGCCTCAGCCTCGAGAGCCTCGAGGCGATGGACGGCGCACAGCGCCTCGCCCAGCTGCGACCGGTGGCCACGGCTCTGGTCGGCATATTGGGCCAGGTCGTGGTCGACTCCCTGATGGTTCGGGAGCTTCGTGACGGCAAACGACCGCAGCTGCCCAGTTCATGTCAGGCGCAGCGCGGCGACGAGGTTCTGGTGCTCGATGGCGACGGCGCGCCGATCTGCGTCGCGGAGGTGGTCGGACCATCGTCGGCGACCAGCACGAGCGACGCCGACGCGAGCGACGCCGATGCGAGCGACGCCGGCACGGGCGACGCCGGCACGGACGACGCCGACACGGACGACGCCGGCACGGACGACGCCGGCACGATTGAGGTTGGGACCAGCGACTCCCGGGCGCGACTGCGAGTCGTCCGGGGATTCCCGTCGGTTCAGCCCTGAGATTCCCAGGGCCGGCGACACGCTGAAGCCCGGGATCAGGAGGCCTGCGGTTGGGGGCCCGGAGCGGAGACGGCGATTGACAGTGCAATCGGCGCTCTGTATAACGGCGCGCCCGAGGAAGGGGCACCAGCGGCTTGTTTCGCGTGCCTTTTTCCACTCGACGACGGTCCCAAAGATCGACGTCGACCGGACCGCGACCCGCGCGTTGCAACGCGCTGACAGACAACCGCGTCCACGCAACGACGTGAGGAATGTACACATGGCGCTTCTGGCCCACGAGAAGGCAGAGATCATTGAGGCCCACAGCAGCCACGAAGGCGACACCGGATCGTCATTCGTGCAGATCGGACTGCTGACCCGCCGCATCGAACAGCTCACCGAGCACTTCAAGGTGCACGGCAAGGATCACCACAGCCGGCGCGGCCTGTTCAAGCTCGTCAGCCGCCGCCGCCGTCTGCTCGATTACGTTCGCCGCAACAACGTGTTGCAGTACCGCCAGATCCTCACGACCTTCGGCTTGCGCAAGTAGGCTTGACCGCGGTCTTTCGCGGACCGCACATGCCGTGGCAGCGCGCGCTCTCGTTACGACGCGCGCGCAGCTGGCAGCCCGGGCGTCCGCGCACGCCGGACGGGTCAGCCCTGGGCCTCATCTCGCGGCTGGCGTTGCTCGACCCAGTGGCCGCACGCTCTCGGTCCAGGTCCTGACCGCGTTCAGTCCGGCTTCCAGCCCGGGCCGACCGACGGGTCCACCGAACGAGACCAAACCGAACGAGACCAAACCGAACGACACCAACGACACCAACGACACCCTGTAGAGCAGTGAGAGAAACCCAAGCAGAAGTGCCATACGCCAGGCGGGCACCGTTCAAGGAAAACATGACACACGTAGTGAAAACCCTCGAAGTCGGGGGCAGGACCCTGACCCTCGAAACCGGCAAGATCGCCAAATTGGCAGGCGGCGCCGTCCAAGTCTCTTTCGGCGAGACCATCTTGCTGTGCACGGCGACGTCCAGCGGCAAACCACGCCCGGGACTCAACTTCTTTCCTCTGTCGTGCGACTACCAGGAGAAGTACTACGCCGCGGGCCGCATCCCGGGCAACTACTTCCGCCGCGAGGGTCGTCAGTCCGAGCGCGAGGTCCTGACCAGCCGCCTGATCGATCGGCCGTGCCGGCCGCTCTTCCCCGACGGATTCAAGGACGAGGTCCAGGTCATCGCGACCTGCATCTCATTCGACAACATCAACGATGGCGACGTCTTCGCGATGATCGGCTCGTCCGCTGCGCTGGCGATATCCGACATCCCGTGGGGCGGTCCGATGGCCGCTGTGCGCGTTGGCCGCGTCGATGGCGAGCTGATCGCCTATCCGACGTACGAGCAGCGCGAGTCGTCGGACCTCGACCTCATCGTCGCCGTCGGCCCCAAGGGGCTGCTGATGGTCGAGGGCGGGGCTCAGTTCGTCGGTGAGGACGACATGATCGAGGCGCTGCTCTTCGCGGAGCAGACCGCCCAGCCGATTATCGCCCTGATCCTCGAGCTGGTCGCCGACGCCGGCAAGACCAAGACGGTCTTTGCGGCGGCGCCGGTCGACGCCGAGCTTGTGGCCGCGTGCCGTGAGGCCGCGTGGGACAAGATGACCACTGCCGTCCGCATCGCCGTCAAGCAGGACCGCTACGCTGCGGTGGACGAGATCAAGGCGGCCACGGTCACGGCGCTCGCCGAGCGCTATCCGGACCAGGCCGGCGACATCAAGGGCATCGTCGGCGACTTCAAGTCGGAGATCTGCCGCAAGCAGATTATCGACGAGAGCACCCGGCTCGACGGTCGCAAGCTCGACGAGGTGAGAAAGATCACCATCGAGTCGCCCTACCTGCCACGTACGCACGGTTCGGCGCTGTTCACCCGCGGCGAGACCCAGACGCTAGTGGTGCTGACCCTCGGCGTGGGCCGAGACGACCAGCGCGTCGAAACGCTCCAGGGCCAGACCTCGCGGCGCTTCATGCTGCACTACAACTTCCTGCCGTTCTGCACTGGCGAAGTGAAGTTCCTGCGCGGCCCCGCTCGCCGGGAGATCGGCCACGGCGTGCTCGCCTACCGCGGCATCGAGCCGGTCTTGCCCAGCGACGAGATGTTCCCCTACACGATCCGCTCGGTCTCCGAGGTGCTCGAGTCGAACGGCTCGTCGTCGATGGCGACCGTTTGCGGCACCAGCCTCGCGCTCATGGACGCCGGCGTACCGGTCAAGTGCCCGATCGCGGGCGTCGCGATGGGGCTCATCCAGGAGGGCAGCGAGGTTCGCGTGCTGTCGGACATCCTCGGCGACGAGGATCACTTCGGCGACATGGACTTCAAGGTTGTCGGTAGCGCTGACGGCATCACCGCGCTGCAGATGGACATCAAGATCGAGGGCCTCAACCGCGACATCCTGGTCCAGGCGCTTGCCCAGGCCAAGCAGTCGCGGCTGCACATCCTCGGCGAGATGGCCAAGGTGCTGCCCCGTGAGCGCGACGAGCTGTCGGTTCACGCTCCGCGGATCTTCACGATCCTCATCAATCCGGAGCGGATCCGGGACCTCATCGGCCCCGGCGGCAAGCACATCAAGCAGATCGTCGCGGAGACTGGCGCGAGCGTCGATGTCGCCGACGACGGCAAGGTGCACGTCGCAGCGGTCGACCAGGCCGTCGCCGAGAAGGCCATCGATCTGGTCCGCGCCTACACCGACGATGTCGGCATTGGCGAGACCTACAACGGCACAGTGACCCGTATTGAAGACTTCGGCGCGTTCGTGCGCATCCGTCCCGGAATGGACGGACTGGTGCACATCAGCGAGCTGGCCGAAGGCCGCGTGCGCTCGGTCGAGGACGTCTGCAAGCTCGGTGACGAGCTGGTCGTCAAGGTCATCAACGTCGACCGGCAGGGCAAGGTCCGGCTGTCACACCGCGAGGCACTCGGTTTCGCTCCGCGCGAAGGCGAAGACGCGGACCGTGGCGGCGGACGCGGCGGGCGCGATGGCGGACGCGGCGGACGCGGCG
>CALGHC010000311.1 GCA_937915965.1 uncultured Myxococcales bacterium | reverse complement strand
CCTCGTCATCGCCATCGCCACCGCCGCAGCGCAGGTCGTCGCCCACGGCGGCGCCAACGAGTCGCGTCTCGACAACGTCCTGGTCGCCCTCGACCCCGGCGCCCGCCTGGTGACAGCCCTGGCGATCCTCGGCCGCGAGCTGATCGTCTGTTTCGTGCCCTGGCGGATCGCGCCGGTGCATGGCTACGCCGTCTTCGACTCCGACCCCAGCGCCGTCGCCTTGCCCGCCCTCGCCGCCGTGGTCGTCACCGTCGTCGGTCTGTGGCTGGGTGTGCGCGCGCTGCGCAGGCGACGAGCGGACCGCGCGACGGCGCTGGCCTTGTTGTTCGCGCCTGCCCTGATCGGCTGCAACCTGATCTTCATCGGCCCGACCGAATACGCCGAGCGGCTGCTCTACCCCGCAACCCTGGGCGCCGCGACCCTGCTGGTCCTGGCCCTCGACGCGGGTCTCCGCACCCCAGCGCGCCGCAACCTCGCCGTCGCCCTCGTCGTCATCGGCTACCTCGCCGCGAGCTGGCACAACCAGCGCCCGTGGAGGACCAACCTCGCCCTCTTCAGCCACGCCGTCGCCGTCGAGCCGCAAGCCTGGCGCAGCCAACAGAACCTCGGCCGGGCCCTCGCGCTGAGCGGCGACGTCAACGGGACTTTGTGGCATCTGATGCTGGCCGAGCACCTCAAGACGCGTCTGCCCGATCCGGTCGACTGGCGGGTGGTCGAGGCCCTCGAGCTGCTTGAGCCGACGGAGAGGTTGCTGACGGCGCCGGCGGCGCTTGCGGGAGAGGGGGCTTGCGCGCTGATCGGCCGGGTAGTCGCTGCGGCGTACGGCGGGAGCACTGATCCGAGCGCGGCGGACGCGGCGATGCGCGTGTTTGCGGGGCGTTATGGGTGTGGGGCGGCCCCAGCACCCGGACCATGACGGCCGTCGCACAGATGGGTCGGGTCGCGCCACTCGAAGGTCGCGTGGACGATGCCGAAGGTGTCAGCCAGGCCTGCCCGCAGACGGTCGCTGGTGTCGTTCACGGTCGACAGCGGCTGGTCGGCGAGCGAGCCGAGGACGGCGCTCATCACGTACTGGCGCGAGTTCAGCTCCCAGACGTGCATGTCGGAGACGGCGGCGACTCCTGAATCGGCGAGCAGCAGGGCACGCACGTCGGCGAGGTCCACGCCCGCGGGGGCGCGCTGCAGGATGATGCGTACGGTCTCCTCGAGCAGCGGCCAGGTGGCGACGAGCAGCAGCACGGCGATGAAGAGAGACAGCAGCGGATCGATCGGCGTCCAACCGGTCCAGAGGATCACCACCGCAGCGACGATGGCTCCGACCGAACCGAGGGCGTCGGCGAGCAGGTGCAGCATGGCGCCGCGGATGTTGACCGAGTCGTCGCTGGCGCGGTGGAGCATCCAGGCGCTGCCGAGGTTGATCGCCAGGCCGATGATGCCGACCACCAGGACGGGCCCGCCAAGCACCGCCTCGGGCTCGATCAGCTTGCCGATAGCCTCGCGCACGATGAGGGCGACGATGACCAGCAAGACGATGCCGTTGACCAACGCGCCGAGCACGGGGACCCGCCGCAAGCCGTAGGTGTAGCTGCCGCGCACGGCCGCCCGAGCGAGGCGTTGGGCGATCAGGGCCATCGCCAGCGCGGCGACGTCGGAGACCATGTGGGCAGCGTCGGAGAGCAGCGCGAGCGAGTTGGCCCACCAGCCGACGCCGGCCTCGACGAAGAGGAAGGCGCCGTTGAGGATCAGGGCGATCCACAGGGCGCGCTCAGAGGCGCTGCGGCCTCCATGTCCGTGGTCGTGACCGTGAGCGTGGCCGTGGCCGTGGCCGGCGCCGTGGGAGTGTCCGTGGTCGTGACCGTGAGCGTGGCCGTGGCCGGAACCTCGCGCCTTGCTGGCACGGTCACCGTCAGCCGGGGCGTTGCCGTTGCGCGGCGCGTGTCCGTCACCTTGGGCGCCGCTGTCGGCGCGGTCGCAGTCGGCGCAGCGCGGCTCGAACTCAAGGCAGTGATCCTCCTGGCAGATCGTCGCAGCTGGCTCGGCGACGGCCTGGACCGCGGTGGCCTGGGCAGCAGCAGCAGCGTCGACGCTCGGATCGGGACTGGCAGGGTGTTCAGACAAAGCGCGCTCCGCGGCCGAGGCCCTCCGACGTCGACGCGGGCAAGATAGCTGATCGATGTGGGTGGCACAACGTCGAGGCGTATCACAAGCGGCCGAACAAGCAAGAGGGTGCAAAAAATCGTGCCAGCCTGTTTTTTTCTTGTCCGTGACAGCTTGCCGGCCGCTGCATGACGACGCACACTGCCGACATGAACGCACCCACCGAGAGCCTGAGCCTGCAAGACACCTTCGGGGCGGACACGCGCTGCTTTGGCTGCGGCCCCGCCAACGAACAGGGACTGCGCATCAAGAGTTTCGTCGAGGGCGACGTGGTCGTCGCTCGCTGGCGGCCCGAACGACATCACGAGGCCTTCGACGGTGTCCTCAACGGCGGCATCTGCGGCGCGCTGCTCGACTGCCACGGCAACTGGACGGCGGCGTGGGCGCTGATGCTTGCGCGCGGGCTGGACCAGACCCCACCGACGGTCACGGCAGAGTTCCACGTCAAGCTGCGCCGACCCACGCCCACCGACTGCGAGCTGCTGCTGCGCGCCTGGGCGGTCGCCATCGACGGCGACAAGGTCACGATCGAGGCCGAGCTCGTCGCCGGCGACAAGGTCACAGCCACCTGCCGGGGCATCTTCATCGCCGTCCATGAGGGCCATCCGGCGTTCCCGCGCTGGTAGCGGCGACCAGGAGCGACCCATGAGCCCTGTGCGACCCACTAGCGGTCACGGTAAGCCGCGCAGCAAGTGGCGCGGCGGCAACCAGCGATCCTTCCACCGTGCCCCGCCTGGTGCGCCGCCGGGGACGCTGTTGGCTGCCCCGGGTGCTTCGCCGGCCGCCATCCGGGTCATCGCCTACGGCCCCAACCGCCACGAAGACCGAGAAGTCGACGACGTCGAGGCGCTCGCCGCCCTGCTCGACCGTGACCTCGCCGGCGACTGGCCGGTCGTGTGGATCAACGTCGACGGGCTGGGTGACCTCGAGGCCGTGCGCGCGCTCGGCGAGCGCTTTGGTCTGCACCCGCTCGCCGTCGAGGATGTCGTTCACAATCACCAGCGCGCCAAGGTCGAGCGCTTCGAAGGGCACGACTTTCTGGTCGCGCGCATGGTCAAACACGTCGGCGCGCTCGACAGCGAGCAGGTCAGCTTCTTCCTCGGACAACGCTGGCTGCTGACCTTTCAGGAGCGCCCGGGCGATGTCTTCGACGCCGTGCGCCGGCGCATCGCGGCCGGGCAGGGCCGGATCCGCGGCATGGGCGCCGACTACCTGATGTACGCCCTCCTCGACAGCCTGATCGACGCGTACTTTCCGGTGCTTGAGGCCTACGATGACAAGCTCGAGGCGCTCGAGTTGGAGGTCCTCGCCAACCCAGACGAGGCCGTCGTCGGCCGGCTGTATGCCATCAAGACCGACTTGATGGTCCTGCGCAGGGCTGTGTGGCCCTTGCGCGAGGCGGCCAGCAGCTTGATGCGCGACCCGTCGCCGCAGATCAGCGACGAGACCCGGATCTTCCTGCGCGACTGCTACGACCACACGGTGCAGCTCATCGACCTCGTTGAGTCCTGGCGCGAGCTGGCCTCGGGGCTGATGGATCTCTACTTGAGCCAGGTCAGCTTTCGGATGAACGAGGTGATGAAGGTTCTGACAATTATTGCTACCATATTCATTCCTCTCACCTTTGTTGCAGGCGTTTACGGGATGAATTTCAAGTACATGCCGGAGCTGGAGTGGCGGTGGGG
>CALGHC010000310.1 GCA_937915965.1 uncultured Myxococcales bacterium | reverse complement strand
TCCGTACGCGTGGCACTGACCGCCCTCGCAGACCAATCTCGCTTCTTTGGACAGGGCAGTGCTTGACGTACACCAACCGCACCAGCACGTGGCCGGTGAGCCATAGAGCTCGCAATGGCGCCACGCGCTCCACGCCTCGGACTTGTTGACCGCCGCGAACTGACAGTCGCCCACGGCGACGAATTTGCAGTCGCAAGCAGTCGAGCAGCACGTGTTGACGTCGGGCTTGCACGCCTGTGTGTATCCCTTCGAACCCGGAATCTTCACAGCCGTCGATTCATTCGACAGTTCGACGGCGAGCAGCGCCTCGATCCAGGCCTTCTCGTCACATTGGTCTTCGGAGTCGGATATCGCCAACGCGCAGGTATCGCTCGCGGAGTCTGCGTCGGCGATGTCGGCGATGTCGGCGATGTCGGCGATGTCGGCGATGTCGGCGATGATATCCGTAGCCGCTGCGGCGTCGGCAGGCGTCGACGCATCCATCGAATCTGTGAAGTTGCCTGCGTCGGATTCTCCGTCGGACGCAGCGGCGTCGCTCGGATCAGGCGCGACAGCGTCGGAGCCTGGGCCGGGTTCATCGGCGAGCTGTGGAGAGGTTGCATCCCGACACGACGGCATTGAGGCGGCAACGACCAGGAAGGCGATGGCCGTGACCCAACGGCGACAATCACCGCTGATCACAGGCGCATCGACGTGTGGCGCATCGACGTGCCAGCCAATTCGCGGTCTCCGCGGTGATGACCTCGGCGGGCAGGAACCGCAAACGGCCATCGTCCACCACCGACCGCGCCAGCGACGCCGGGCGCCAGCCGAAGACTCCGCTCTGAACGAGTCGCGGAGCGGACGTTGCAGCGGCAATCCCGCTCCGTCAAGCAGCTTTCGTCGCTTTCGGCCGTTCACCGGGGGGCACCCAAACGAAGTGGTGGCACCTCGTCACCTCGTCACGTCAAGCAGCTTTGGTCGACTGGCGCCGATCGCAGGGCGCGACAAAAGGTGCTGGCTGGCACCTCGTCGCTTCGCGCCCGAAGCCGCGCAGGCGTCGACGGCCGTGCACGCGTTGCCGTCGTCGCACTTGCTGCCCATTTCGATGGTGTGCTCGCAGCCGGCGTCGGCGTCCCAGCTGTCCTTCGAGCGGCCCGGCACCTCGTCGGCGCACCCTGAGATTGCTTCTTGCGCCTAAGGCAGCCCTTTCACTTCGACCGCCGAAGGGCTCCAGGCAGACCCATCGCCAAGCTGGCCCTGGGAATTCGAGCCCCAGCACAAGGCCTTCTTGTCGTCGCGCAGCGCGCACGTGTGCATGTAGCCGAGGCTCAGGGCCATCACCTTGCCTGTCCATCCTGCCACCTTGCGCGGCTGCCACGACTCGTCGGCGGACGCTGAGCCAGCGCCGTCACCAAGCTGGCCCATCTTGTCTTCGCCCCAGCACCACGGCTCGCCGGTCTGGGCTACCGCGCAGGTATGCGTGCCTCCCGCCTCGACCGAGGCCATCAGCGGCAGGCCGCCGACGGCGACCGGCGCCGCCAGCACCTGCTGCGCGTCGCCTTTGCTCGTACCGAGTTGCCCGACGCTGTTGGCGCCCCAGCAGTAGACCTTGCCCTGGTCGACGAGGCACGCGTGCCTCTCACCGACCGCGACGTACTGGGCGGCGTGCACGAAGACCGGAGCGTTCGTGTTGGCGAGCGGCTCGCCGTCGCCGATCTGGCCGTCGGCGTCGCTGCCCCAGCACCACGCTTCGTCCGCCTTGACAGCGCAGGTCGTCTTGCCACCGGCGGCGACCTGCTGGGTATTCGAGAACCCCACGACGTTCTGCGGGGTTGAACTCGCGTACGCCGCAGCCAACTGGCCGGCGTTGTCATTGCCCCAACAACCCAGGCTGCCGCCGCCCAGCAGCGCGCACGCGTGGACCGCGCCGGCGGCGAGGGTCGCGACGTTGTGGCTCACCCCGGCGGCGAGAACCGGCGTGGCCGTCGGGTAGAACGCGATCTTGCTTTCGACGCCAAGCGGGCAGCAAGGTTGGTTGATCCCCCAGCACCAGGTTGGGCCGCTGGCCTCAGAGGCACACGAGAAGGCCTGACCGAGCGCGGCTGCGACGAAGGTCTTGCCCTGCAACGCGGGCAGCGGATACGGCAGGCGCAGCGCGGTTGCCTGCGCGTGCCCTGCCATTGAGCTGCTGTTCGAGCCCCAGCAGGCGAGGCCGCCAGCGCCTGGCGCCGCGCAGGTGTGGAACGCGCCAGCCGCCAGGGCCACGACGCCATCGAGGTTCGCCACGAGCGCCGGCTCGAATCGCGGCCCGCCTGTGCCGTCGCCGAGTTGGCCCGCTGTGTTGCGTCCCCAGCAGCTCACCGCACCCGAGGCGGCTCGCAGGCAGCCGAACTGGCCGTCGACGCGGACCGCGGCTGCGCCCGACGCACCCAACACCGGTTGCGGAAGCGGAACCATCGCCCCGGCCACGGTGGCTCCGGCGTCCCCGTACTGGTTTCGGCCCCAGCAACGCACGCCGCCGTCGGACACGACCGCGCACGCGCTCTGCGAACCCAAGTCGAAGTCCTTGGCGGCCGCGCCCCCGAGCTTGACCATGACCGGAGTCAGCTGCTGACTGACCTCGATCGTGCCGTCGCCGATCACGCCGTCGGTGCGGTCGCCCCAACACCAGATGCCGCCCGCTGCGTCTGAGATGCAGGTGTTCACGGAACCGCAGCGAGCACGGACAACGGGGACCACACCGGCGGTCTCAGTCGGTATTGGAACGTCGGCGCCCTTCTTCCCCAGACCGAGTTGGCCCGCCCAGTTGCCTCCCCAGCACCACAGCTTGCCCGCCTGCGACCATGCACAAGCGTGCGAATTGCCAAGCGCGACTCCGACAGCCGGGCTCGTGAGGAGTACCTTGGCCGCCAGCGGACTGCCGCCGGTGCCGTCCGGGTCGACGACGCCGATACCGAGTTGTCCCGAACTGTTCGCACCCCAACACCATACTCCGCCGTCCTCGACAACGGCGCAGGTCCCATCGGGTCCCGCAGCGATCTCAATCGCCGCGGGCAGGTCCACGACCTGGGCCGGAGTTGCTTCCTTGAATGACTTCGTCCCGCGACCCAGTTGCCCCTGCGAGTTCTCGCCCCAACATCTGACGCTCCCGGCCAGGTCAAGCGCACAGGTGTGGCGCCCGCCAGCCGCCAGCGCGATCTGGCCAGCCCCGAGGGCGGGAACCGGCAGCGCGGTGGTAGCGAGCGGTTGGTCCTCGTAGCCGAGCTCCGCGTTGACTCCGTACCCCCAGCAGACGACAGCGCCCTTCTTCGTCAGGGCGCACGCGTGTTGGGAACCAAGCGCGAGACCACTGAATGGCCTGCAAGTCCCCGCGCCGTCGCACAGCCCGCCCGCGCACTCGACAGCGGGCTGCAATGGCTTGTGAACACACCCCTTCCCCACATCGCAGACATCCTCTGTGCACGCCTCACCGTCGTCGCAAGCCTGTGCGACGAACCCGCTGCCGTCGCCCTCGCACTCGAACCACACCCCGCCCTCGCACGCGTTCGCCTTGCACAGCGGCACGTGGCACTGCCGGTCCGCGCCGCACCAGCCCGACCCGGCGCAGTCCGCGCTCGCGTTGCAGCCCACGCACATGCCGAGGTCCTTGCCGCACACTGCGTCGCAGTCCTTGTCGCCGCTGCAGCCCTGCTTCGTCACGCAAGCGTGCTGGAAACAGACCTCGTCCTCGCCGCCGCAGTCGTCGGTGCTATTGCAGGCGACACAGGTGCCCGACGCGAGGTCACACACCTGATCCGTCGCCTTGCAGGTCACACTTGAGGCGCACAGCACCCCTGCAACGCAGGCACCCGCCACGCAGGCCTGGCCCTCGCCTGGGCAGTCGCCGTGGGTGAGGCACGCGACGCACGCCCCCGTCTCGGCATCGCACTTCGACGCGTCGGCGTCCTTGCAGTGGTCGTCGAACTGGCACGGGGTAGCGGCGCAGAGCTTGCCCGACGCGTGGGCGCAGTCGCCGCTGTCGGCGGCGCAGGTGTCGGCGGTACAGGGGTCGGCGTCGTCGCAGCTCTTCGCCCCGCCAGGGCTGCACAGGCTGGCTCCGCAGACGTCGCCGACCGTGCAGGCATCGCCGTCGTCACAAGCAGCGTCGTTGGCCGCGTGGGTGCAGCCGTTGTCCTGGTCGCAGGTATCCGTCGTGCAGGCATTGCCGTCGTCGCAACCCAGCGCGTCGCCGGCCACGCAGGTGCCCGCACCACACGTGTCCGCGTCCGTGCAGGGGTCGCCATCGCTGCAAGCGCCGCTCGCATCAGTGACGGTACAACCGCTCGCTGGCAGGCACGCGTCCGCCGTACAGACGTCGCCGTCATCGCAGCTCTGCGCGACGCCGGGGCTGCAGGCGCTCGCGGCGCAAGCGTCGCCGACCGTGCAGGCGTCGCCGTCGTCGCAGGCGTCGTCGTTGGCCGCGTGGGTGCAGCCGCTGTCCTGGTCGCAGGCATCCGTCGTGCAGCCGTTGTCGTCGTCGCAGTTCGGCGCGTCACCGGCGACGCAAGCGCCGGAGCCGCACGCATCCAGCGCCGTGCAGGCGTCGCCATCGCTGCACGGGCCGGCCACATCGGTGACAGTGCAACCGCTCGCCGGCAGACAGGCGTCGGCCGTGCAGGTGTTGCCGTCGTCGCAGTCCGGGCTCGCCGCCCCGGCCAGGCACAGGCCGCCCTGGCAAGCGTCGCCGACAGTGCATGTGTCGCCGTCGTTGCACGGTGCGGAGTCTTCGATCGACTGGGTCGAGCAGGCGCCTGCGACGCAGGTCGTGGTCTTGCAAGGGTCGCCCGAGGCGGCGCAGGGCGCGCTCGCCGAGCACTCAGGCTCAACGTCCGGGGCCGTGTCCGATTCTGCATCCGTGTCCGATTCTGCGTCCGCGTCCGGGGCCGCGACGGTGTCCGGGGCTGTGTCCGATTCTGCGTCCGCGTCCGGGGTCGCGACAGTGTCCGGGGTCGCGACCGTGTCCAGGGCCGCGTCCGCGTCCGTGTCCGCGTCCGCGTCCGGGGCCGTGTCCGGGGCTGCAACAGTGTCCGGGGCCTCGACCGTGTCCGGGGCCGCGTCCGCATCCGGGGCCGTGTCCGCGTCCGAGACCGCGACCGCGTCTGGGCCCGTGTCCGGGGCCGCGTCCGTGTCCGCAACCGCGACCGTGTCCGAGTCCGAACCCGCGCCGGTATCTGCAGGTGTCTCCGTGTCCCCCGCCACCCCATCCGTTGCTGCGTCCGCGGCAGTTGCTGTGTCCGCCCCTCCATCTTCCAGCGCGTCCAGCTCTGAGCGAAACGACGAACTCTCGAGCAGTTCAGGGTTGCAGCCGCAAACAAGCCCAATCACGACCAGACCGGCAATCTGTGTTTCGCGGCGGCTCATCATCCCTCCGAGGTGGACCTAGAAACGCAGCGTGAAACGCAGCCGTCCCGGCCCGACGCCGATCGCGGCGCTCGAGTCGGCCGAGGGTGCGGTCGCCAGCCACCAGCCACCCAGGCCAGCGGCGACGACGCCGACGGCTGTCAGCGCTTGCGCGGCGGGACGGAGCTGGTTGAGGCGGGTCTGGTCGCGCTCGTAGTCCGGCCATTCGATGCCGACGACCTTGTGTTCGACGTCTTGATCCGCGGTGCGGGCGTCGAGGTCGCGCTGGTCGGCCTCGACGCTGAGCCAAAGCCAAGCGCCAGCCGCCGCGGCGAGGACACCGGCGCCGAGCGCGGCCCAGCCCGCCGGGCGTTTCCAGGAACCGTCCATCGGCGCGAGTGCTTGTGCGCCGACTTGCGCCTCGGTCGCCGCTGGAGTCCCGACCGCGGGCGGTTGGTCCGCGGCGGCGGCGGTGGCGGCCGGGGGAGGCGCGGTGGGGGTGGGCGAGGCGTGCTCCTCGGCTGCCTGGCGCGCCTCCGCTTCAGCCCGTAGCCTAGCCTCGACCGCCTTGCGCTCCACGGCTTTGGCCCGGGTGAGCTGGTCGCGCGTCGCTCGCACCTCCTCAAGGTGCAGCCGCGCGCGTCGCTTGCCCTCGTCGCTGCCGCTGGGCAGCGCGAGGAAACGCGCAAAGTCGCGGTCAGCGGCGTCGAGGTCGAATACGCGCTGCTCAGCCCGGGCGGCGTTGAACAGGTAGTCGCCGACCGGATCGAGGTCGTAGGCGCGGTGGAAGAGGCGGGCGGCTTCGGCGTAATTGCCGTTGCGATACTCGAGCTGGGCGAGCTTGAGCGCGCCAAGGGCGGCTTCACTCGTCTGGGCGTCAGCGGCGGCGGCGCGGTGCCCAGGCGCCATGCAGGCGATGGCCACGAGGATCGATACAGCCAGCCACTGGCCTCCGTGCTGCGCGATGGGAGTTGGCGGCGATCGCATCTGCGGGTACCTCCATGGAATGCGTCGACGCAGCGTAGCACCGCGCAGGACGTGGGCAAAGGCCGAGGTGTAACCCATCTCCTGGAACTGATGGGCTGCCGCAATCACAACACGGAACGTCCTGGCTCCGCAGCGGGTCGACATTCGTTCATCCGCCAAAGAACCGCGGGCGGCCAGGCTGGGGGCTTCCGGGAGAGTGCGGTGGCGTGGCGGGATGCGTTTCGCCCGGACTGACGATAGGGCGTCAGCGCGACGACGTGGCAGATGACGTGCTTCTGGCGGTTCGCGGGCGCTGTGCTGACGCCAGCGCGGGGCGGCCGTGGTCAACTGCCACGCGGCAGGCGGCCGTGGTATCCTGGAGCCCTGGCAACCCCGCGCCGGGGCCGAGGGAAGGGCCGCCGCCATGGACGCACATCGCATCGCTGAAGCGCGCAGCCTCGCCTACCACCTCGAGGTGGCGGGCCGCCTCGCCACGCGGCCCGAGCTGCTTGAGCGCGCGCGCGACCGGGTACAGGCCTGGTTGGCCGACGGCCGCAGCCCCTGGTACGCGGCACGCTGGCAAGCGATCCTGGCGCAGGGCACCGACGCTGTCGTCCGGATACTCGTCGATCCCGGCGAAGATGCGACCGCGCTGCGCCAGGCGTCGCCGTTCGCCGGTGTGCTGTCGCCGCGCGAGCGCTGGCGGCTCTGGCGCGAAGTGCGCGCGCGCTGCGAAGGACAGCCATGACCCGCATAGAGCTCGAGCACATCATCCGTGCCGCCGCCGGCATCTCCGCCGATGAAGAGATCGTCATCATCGGCAGTCAGGCCATCCTGGGCCAGTTCCCAAACGCTCCGGAGTCGTTGCGGCGCTCGATGGAGGCCGATGTCTTTCCGCGCAACTTCAGCGAACGCTGGGACCTGATCGACGGCAGCATCGGCGAGGGCTCGGTCTTTCACGAGACCTTCGGCTACTACGCCCAGGGCGTCGAAGCGCGCACCGCCGTGCTGCCGTCGGGCTGGCAGGCGCGGCTGATCCGAATCTGCAACGAGAACACCCGCGGCGCGACAGGCTGGACGCTCGAAGTCCACGACCTCGTCGTCGCCAAATACGTCGCTGGTCGCGACAAGGACGTGGTCTTCAACCGCGAGATCGCCGGTCACAAGATGGCGTCTGGCGCGATCCTCCTCGAACGGCTTGTCGACACGCAGGTCGAGGCCGCCGTGCGCGCGCTCGTTGAGGCGCGGATTCGCGCAGATTTTGGGGTTGGTTGATTCGGTCCGGGGGGCGCCCCCGCCTCCGCCTCCCTCTCGGACGCCGCCTATCTGCCCGCAGGATGATTCACCCCAGGCGGCGGCACAGCGAGCAATCGCAGCGTCGGAGGTCTTCGAGGCCTCGCGGCAGGGTCAGCTCGAGCTCGACGGCGCCGCAGTGGCAGGTGAGTTTGTGCCGGGGGAGGATCTTCACCGTGGACTCCTTGGGCGGGGCGGGCCGCGCAAGGCTGCCGGCTCGGGGGTCGGTCCGCAAGGGGCGGAAAGCCATTGCATTGCAACGTCAAGCGCTGCATCCTGCCGCGACCGTGGCGTTCGAGATGGTGCAGTCCGCCTGCAGTCAACCCGCGACCCGCCCGCAATCTGCCCGCAATCTGCCCGCAATCCGCCCGCAATCCGCCCGCAATCTGCCCACTGAGGTCGCCTCATGTCCTTCACCGCTCGGGCCATCGCCCTTGACCTTGCGCGGCGCCTCGCCCCGCTCGCACCGCTCGCCCCGCTTGCGTTGCTTGTTGCGTTCGCCTCGTTTGCTTGCGTTCTCACTGCGAGCCGCCCGGCGGCGGCCGACGCCACCGCGCTCCTGCCGGTGAGCGGCGTCCTGAGCAGCGCCGGTGGCGGGCCGGTGGCCGATGGTGCGTACGTCTTCCTCGTCAAGCTCTACGATGCCGCCGATGCGGAGGTCTTCGTCTGGGACGACGCCGTCGCGGGCGTGCCAGTGCAGTCGGGCTTCTTCCACTTCCTCCTCGGTGGCACCGTCGGCAAGACCATGCCCGAGGCGCTGCTGACGGCCGGCAAGCCGCTGTGGCTGGGTATCCAGGTGGGCTCGGATCCCGAGCTGGCGCGGCAGCCCCTGCGCGATGTCCCGCGTGCCTTCTTTGCCCACGTCGCCGCTGTGGCCAGCGCCGTGGACTGCTCGGGCTGCTTGAGCGACGCGATGATCGCCGACGGTACGATCAGCGGCCAGAAGGTCGCCTTCACCTTCGCTGGCTCTGGCTCCAAGGGCGGGCCCGCCAACGAGGCCCTGCACGCCGTCGAGGCCGACCATGCCGTGGCCGCCGACACCGCCGTCGAGGCCGGCCACGCCGCCACAGCCGACAGCGCCAAGCTCGCCGACAGCGCCAAGCAGGCCGACTTCGCCAAGAACGCCGAGAACGCCACCAGCGCGGACGAGGCCCTCGCCGCCGCCAAGCTGCAGTGCAGCGGCTGCGTCAGCCTCGACCAGCTCGGCGCCGACGTCGCCGGCGGCTTTGTCTCGACCAAGGGCGGCACCGTCCAGGGCGAGCTCGTCGTCGACGGCAGCCTCAATCTGGGCGCGTCGTCCATCAAGGGCGGTCGCTTCGCGGCGATCGACATCGCCGCGGTGCCCTGCGATGGAGCCGGTGTCGGTCGTGTCGCCTCCCTCGAAGTCAAAACGCGGCTCTACTTCTGCGACGGCTCGGCCTGGCAGCGCATCACCATCTGCGCCGAGAGCTGCCCGCCGGCCTCGACGGTTGCTTGCGGCGCCGCCATCGTCAACGACTGCGGTGACAGCGAGTGCGTCGGCAAGGGCAGCGCCTGCCCGGGTGGCGCGCCCTGCGTCGACGACAAGTGTGTCGGCCCCGGCGAGAGCGCCCAGAGCGCCGCGGCGAGCTGCAAGGCCCTGCTCGCCGCCGTGCCGGGCATCGCCAGCGGCGTCTACTGGCTTGATCCCGACGGCGCCGACGTCGCGTTCGACCCCTTCAAGGCCCGCTGCAACATGGATCTGGAAGGCGGCGGCTGGACGCTCGCGGGTCGATTCAACCTCAACGCCACCGGCACGAGCTTTGGCGGCGTGGTGTGGCGCGCCGACAACGACGTCAACGTCGACTACCTCAACGCGGCCGACGACGACGCCATCTTCGGCGTCGGTCACCTCTCGCGCGACAAGGTCGTCAAGCTCACGACCATCGGCGACCGCAAGATGATGACCTACGTCAAGCAGCACTCCACGCAGAAGTACAAGTACTGCTGGAACCACTACGCCGCCGGCCCCGATAGCAACTGGAGCTTCGTCGGCGGCAAGTCGAGTGGCCCCACGAAGGGCTCGTGCGGCAAGCTCGGCTGGGACGCCGGCTTCACCTGTGGCGCGACCTCGACCTCGTGTGCCTCGCACGACGCGAACTACACGATGGACGGCCACTGGATGCACGCCAACGGCCTGAACCAGGGCACCTTGTCCGGCACCGTCCAGACCTACTGCGGCGACAACTCGACCAGCGGTATCGGCTCGAGCGGCGCCGCGACCGGAGCGCGCCGCGGCACCTGCTACCTGTATGTGCGCTGACGAACAGGTCGCTGCCGCCGCTGCCGACTCCTGGCAGCTGCGTGTCGCCCTCGACGAAGAGCGCGCGTCGACGTTGGCTTCTCTATTGGAGCCGACCTGTCCGGGTGTCATCTGGGATTTCGATGTCGCAGCCGGGCGCGCGCAGTACACCTTCGCCGCGCCGCCCTGGTTGGGGCTGATCGACGCGGTCTCGGTCTGGCTGGCGGCCCTGGGCGCCGACGACGCGCCGATCCACAGCCGCAAGCCTGGCTCGCTGCCGGGCTGGCTGCCGGGCTGGCGCGGCTGGTTCCACGCCACGAGGCTCTCGGCACGATTCGCCCTCGCCTTGCCCGGCGCCGCCGCTGAGCCCGGCGCGCTGCACACGCTCTACCTTGAACCCGGCGGCGGCTTTGGCAGCGGCCACCACCCGAGCACCAGGCTGGCGCTGGCGCTGATCGACGAGGCCCTGACCGAACGCCCCCCGGCGACGCTGATCGACGTCGGCTGCGGCACCGGCCTGATGGCCATCGCCGCGGCGAAGCTCGGCTGGTCGTGCCTGGGCGTCGACATCGAGCCGCTGGCCCTGCAGCGGTCGCGGCTGCACGCCGAGGCCAACGGCGTCGCCGACTCTTGCCGCTGGCGCGGGGGCTCGCTGGCCGGCGGCGATCGCGCTGAAGTCGTCGTCGCGAACATGCCGGCGGGCTGCCTGATCGATCTGGGCGGCGCGCTGGTCGCCGCCGCCGGGCGCGACCTGGTTCTGGCCGGCTTGGACGTGCACAGCCGCGAGCGGGTGCTTGCGGCTTGCCCGGGTCTGGACGTGGTCGACGCGCGCCTCGACGGCGACTGGCTCGGCCTGTGGTTGCGGCACCGCGAGTGACTCGCAGCCATCGAGACCTATTGCGTATAAATACATCCTTGATTCTGAATTGGCCGCGTGATATCGCCCCCGCGCCACGAAGCGGAGGCTATCCCGGTCGGTCGTACACACGCCGACCAGGCCCCGCTGCTGGCAAGACTGGGGAGTGCTCAGGCGGCCGGGCGGACCGCTTGCAGTGAAGGCGCAGCGCATCGAGTTCGCGTCCGCGCTGGCCACTCGGTGGCTGGGCGGGCGCAGCGCTGCTTGTATTCACGTTGCCCCCCCTTTGGGAGGTTGGTCGTGAAGGCAGTCTGTTTCCTGGTGGCCCTTCAATTCGTCTCGGCCGCGGCCCTGGCGGTCCCCTTCACCGGCAAGGTCGTCGGTCCCGATGGCAAGCCGGTCGGCGGCGTGACCGTTCGCGCCACCGCCCAGCCCGCGGCCAGCAAGCTCACCAGCGGTGGCGTCGCCACCGTCAGCGGCCCCGACGGCGCGTTCAGCCTCGATGTCACCGTGCCCGCCGGCGGCCGCATCTACATCGGTCTGGGCCGCAAGGGATTTTTCAACCTCGCTGGCCTGATCGACCCCGCGAAGGGCCTCGACATCGGCGAGGTCGAGCTCAATCCGCTGACGATGATCGACAACGAGCACTACACCTGGGTCAAGCCGTACTTCCCCAAGGCGGACGCCAGCGACCTCGGCTGCAACTTCTGCCATGGCGCTCAGTACGACGCCTGGAAGAAGTCACGCATGGCCGGCTCGGCGAAGAACCCGCGCGTGTTGTCGCTCTACAACGGCACGGCGCTGGACGGCCACGCAGTCGGCGGCGGATTTCGCGATCTGCATCCGGGCGAGGCAGGTCCATGCGCGAACTGCCACGCGGCGGCAGCGGCGATCAACGCGCCCGGCGAGACCGTCCTCTCCGAGGTCACCGGCACCGCCACCGAGGGCGTCTTCTGCGATATCTGCCACAAGGCCCGCGCCGTCGACATTGGCGCCGGTCCTGGCGTCGGCGGCGCCCTCAAGCTGCAGCGCCCGTCGGCCTGGGACGGCCTCTTTGCCTTCGGTCCCTTCGTCGACGCCAGCCCGATGCCGATGGCCACCTCGTACAACCCGCTGATCAGCGAGTCGCGGCTGTGCGCGGGCTGCCACGAGTGGACCAACGACCAAGGTGTGCCGGTGCTGTCGACCTACAGCGAGTGGGCGGAGATGTCTGGCGCCGACCCGGACGCGCTGCGCTGTCAGGACTGCCACATGAAGAAGAAGTTCGGCGCGGACTACCAGGGCGAAGCGAAGGGTCTCGCCTACATCCTCGACGACAGCCACATGCAGGGCATGTACGGCGTGCTGCGCGAGAAATCGACGATCCACCCGCACGTCTTTCACGGCGCCGCGGAGTACATCCAGGACGCCGCCAGCGTCGAGCTGGAGCTGAGCCAGGAGGGCGGCGAGCTGGTCGCGCGCGTTCAGATCGACAACGTCAACGCCGGCCACGCGCTGCCCACCGGCATGCCCTTCCGCCACCTGATCCTCTACGTCGAGGCGCTCGTTGACGGCAAGCCGGTCGCACAGACCGGCGGCACCAAGGTGCCCGACTACGGCGGCGAGGGC
>CALGHC010000309.1 GCA_937915965.1 uncultured Myxococcales bacterium | reverse complement strand
GTAATGACACGGGTGCAGCGGGCGACGGTCTGACGAGGCTATGACACGAGGTCAGGGAGTGCGCAGGCGCTCGACCTGCGGGCCATGGGCGCCGAGCAGGACGCGTTCCTCGCGCAGCGAATCGGACATCCGCACGCGCAGCCACGGCTGTTCACCCCGACCGCCGGTGCGAACGACCTGACCGAAACGGTTGCGACCGACTTGCACCCAGTCGCCAACGGCGAAGCCCGTCTCCGGGTCGGCGCGCCGCGGCCCCGCCGCCGCGCTGACGATGCTGTCGCCGTCACCGCCGCTGACACCAGCGAGGGTCTCGGTCAGCGGCCGCGAACGCGCTGGCAGGTCGGCGAACACCGCCGCCTCGTCGAGCTCGGCGTCGCAGTGGCCGCAGACCCCGCCCGCCAGCTCTTCGCCAAACCAGGTGGCGAGCGCCGCCCACCGGCAGCCCTCGCCGCTGACGAGCTGATGCAGGGCGAGCAGCCGCTCGTAGGCCTCCCGGCGCCGACCATCGATCGCTGGTTGATCGAGCAACGCCGGGGCCGGCGGCCGGACCACGCGCAGGTCGGCGCGATCGAAGCTGCCAGCGATGCAGCCGGCCGAATCCAGCTGGCGCAGCGCTGTCTCGGCGCGGCGATCGCGGCGATCGCGACCGGCAAAGCGCTCTCGAAAAGACTCCTGCCGCCAGCCACCTGAGCCAGCGGTCATCTCCTCGATCGCGTCCCAGACGGCCTGCACCAACGAAGCGTCCGGATGGGCGTTGCGGATGTGCTGATCCTGAATGGTGATGTCGTCCTCATCGAGCAGCAGCGTGCACAGCGCCGGCGCGCCATCACGCCCGGCCCGGCCCAGCTCCTGGGCCCAGGACTCGATGCTCGAGGGTAGCTCGGCGTGAATGACCTGACGAACGTCGGCGCGATCGATGCCCATGCCAAATGCGTTGGTGGCAAGCAATGCGGGGTCGGCGTCGCTGATGAAGGCCCGAGAGAGACGCCGCCTGTCGCCGCCCGAGAGGTCGGCGTTGTAGAAGGCGAGCCGAACTCCCCGCGCGGCGAGAGCCTGTCGGAGCTGTTCGCCGCGGGTGATCAAGGCGGTGTAGATCAGCGCTGCGCCACCGACGCGGCCAAGCAGCGCGGCGATGTGGTCTGCCTTGCCTTCGACGCCGTGACAGGGCACCACCGCCAGGCGCAGGTTGTCGCGCACGACCGGGCCCCGGATCTGCGCAGGGTCGGCGAGGCGCAGGCGCTCGCAGATGTCCTGCGCGACCCGCGGGGTCGCCGTCGCGGTCAGGGCGAGGGCCGGCGCCGGTCGGCCACTGCCGTCGCAAACCAGATCGCGCAGCTCGCCCAAGCGCCGATAGTCCGGTCGAAAATCGTGTCCCCACGTCGAGATGCAGTGGGCTTCGTCGATCGCCAGCAAGCTAAACGGGGTGTCGGCGAGCAGAGCCAGAAAGGACGCCTTGCGGAAACGCTCTGGGACCACGTAGAGCAGCGCCACCTCGCCGCGCCGTGTCGCCTCAAAGCGCCGCTCACGTTCGCTTCGAGGTACGGTCGCGTTGACAAACGTCGCCGGCAAACCGCGGCGGCGCAGCGCGTCGACCTGGTCTTGCATCAGCGCGACGAGCGGAGACACGACCAGCGTCGGACCGAGCCCCGCCTCAAAGCGCTGCAGGGCAGGCAGCTGGTAGCAGAGCGACTTGCCGCCGCCGGTGGGCAGCACGACCAGGGCGTCACGACCGGCCGCGACCGCGTCGATGGCTTGTCGTTGATCCGAACGCAGGGCAGCGTGGCCAAAGCGCTCGCGGGCGAGCTCGTCGGCATCTGGGAGGGGGCCCATGGTCATGCCGGCAGGGGACTACAGAACCCGGGCGTCGCGAAGCATTTGCCCTTCACGCAGAAGCCGCCGTCGCCACACTCTTGTGACTTATTGCAGTTCTTGCGACCGCAGGCCTTGGTCGACGCGAAACAGCCGAAGAACTCGGGACAGTCCGAGCCCTGAGCGCAGGGCTCGCCGACGCAGTGGTGGTCCGCCGCGCACACCTCGGCCTCGCCGCACTGGCTGTCGGCGCTGCAGCCGACGTGGCAGGTCGGCGCCCCCGAGCAGTTGCAGTCCTTGATGTCGTAGGTGCATACGCCGTTGTCGACGCCTGCGCAGTCCGTGTCCACCTGGCAACCCGGCAACTCCTGGCACATGCCGCAGCCGATCGACTCGCCGGGAGCAAAGCACATCTCGTAGTTCTTCTCGCAGTCTTGCTCGGCAAAGCAGCCACCGACGACGATGGTGTCCTTGGACGAAGCCGTGTCGGCG
>CALGHC010000308.1 GCA_937915965.1 uncultured Myxococcales bacterium | reverse complement strand
CCGCCGAGGTCGCGGCCGACAGCGCCGACGACGCTGGCTCATCGCCCGACACGGCCGCCAGCGTCGACGCCGCGTCCGTGCCGCCGTGCACCAGCCCCGCGAGCTGCGACGACGGCAACCTGTGCACGGCGGACTCGTGTGAGAAGGGAAAGGGCTGCACCAACGAACCGATGGGGCTTGCTGCGTGTTGTGCCGCCGCCGCCGGCACGCTGTCGAGTGATGGTTGCAGCAAGACGCTCGATGGCCAGGACCTGCGGTTGATCCCACCCGGCACCTTCACGATGGGCTCTCCCGTTGGTGAGCCCGGCCGCTCTGATGACGAGACGCAGCACAGCGTGACGCTGACCCACGCGTTCTGGCTGCAGCCCGCCGAGGTGACGCAGGGTCAGTGGCAGTCGCTGATGGGAACGAAGCCGTGGTCACTCGCGAAATGCAGCGCTAGCTGCCCGCTGGAGCAGGTCTCGTGGTGGGATGCGGTCGCGTACTGCGACGCGCTCTCGGCGCAGGCGGGTCTGGCGAAGTGTTACGTGCTGAGCGGTTGCACTGGCGCTCCTGGCGATGGCGCGCACAAATGCACCGGGGTGACGTTCTCGGGCGTCGGCTGCGAGGGCTACCGGCTGCCCACCGAGTCGGAGTGGGAGTACGCGGCCCGTGCGGGGACGACGACGTCGACGTACAACGGCACGCTCGACGCCGGCCACCTCAAATGTGAGCAGCCCAACGTCGTCCTGGACCCGATCGCCTGGTTCTGTGGCAACGATTCGGGCGTGCCCCACCCGGGAGGGGAGAAAGTGGCGAACGCCTGGGGTCTGCACGACATGCTGGGTAACGTCTGGGAGTGGTGCTGGGACTGGAAGGCCGCCTATCCTGCGTCTGGGAGCAAGGATCCAATTGGCCCGAGCACTGGCAGCTCGCGCGTGCTGCGTGGCGGCTCGTGGAACTACGTCGCGAGGGACGCGCGCGCGGCGTACCGCGGCTACCTTGACCCCTCGTACCACCTCAACTTCAACTTCGGGTTTCGTTGCGCCAGGACCCTTTGAGCTTCTGCGAGCTTGCTCTCTGATGGCGGGACTCGATGGCTGGCGGGGCTCGACCTGCTCGAGACGCTGGTCGAGGCGGCTTATGTGCCGCGCTCGGAGCGGGTCGCGTTGCTCGACGGGGCGAACCGGCGGCTCGAACGGCTGCGGCGCCTGTGCAGGCGAACGAGGTGCCAGTCAAGTCGTTGCGCAGGGTTCGCCTTGCCGTCGCTTCCGCTGAGCACCCCGGATTTCCGTCGTTTTCTGCGAACCAGGCGCCCGGCGGCTGAAGCCGCGGGCCACATCTGAAAAGCCTCGCCTGCGCGAGGCTGGTGCTGGGCGGGCTGTCGCGGCGACCCTGTCCACGCAGGTGGACATCTTGACTGCGAGCCGGGGGTTTCAACCCCCGGCGGATCGCGCCGGGCTCGTATTTCCGACGTGTTGCGCGGCCCCTGTCTCGGTCTCGGCCACCGCCCCGGCCTCGGCCTCGGTCCCCGCCCCTGTCTCGGCCTCGGTCCCCGCCCCGGCCTCGGCCTCGGTCCCCGCCCCGGCCTCGGCCTCGGTCCCCGCCCCGGCGACATGGCCCACAGCTCCACACCTCAAACGACCCGGTCGCGGCCGGGCGTACTGCGCGCGATGTCGCTTGACCTTGCCCAGCACGGCCGGCACATGTACATTCGTACATATGAAGGCATCGGCGCTCATTCGAAGCTGGCGGGAACAACAGGGCCTGACCCAGGCCGAGCTTGCCGCGCGCATGGGCGTCGACCAGAGCTACATCTCAAGCTACGAGAGCGCGAGGCGGGCGCCCGGTCTCGGCGTGTTGCGGCGCATCGCGGGTGGACTTCAGGGCGAGCTGCGGCTCACGTTCGAGCGGGCACCCCCGACCGGCGCGTGGTCGCCGCTGACACTCGCCACGCTGGGCGGCCACCTCGCTGGCGCGACCGACGACGGGCGCAGGCGACGGCTGGTCTGGGAGTTCGTCACCGGCTACACCGCGACGCCGTGGCGCCTGCGCTCGTCCATGGTCGCCGAGCGCCCCGATCTGGACGAAGGACCCTGGGCTGCCCTGATCGCCGGATTCGCCGAGCACTACGCGTTCTGGGACGAGTTTGAGCCTCCCCGGTGGTGTTACGAGCCGACGCGATTCTTGTCACAGGCGTGGTACCTGCCTGAGGGCCCGCGAATGCGGCGTCGCGCGCGGCTCGGCTCCCCTGCGGCCTTTGCCCGCCGCCTCGTCTTCCTCGATCCGGCGGACCTGGAGCGCGTATGACCGATCCCCTGCTGTCGCGGCGCCGGCTGCTCGACGCGTTCGGCCTCCTTGGCGACGAGCTGAGACGCCGCGGCGTCGTCGGCGAGGTCCACATCGTCGGGGGTGCGGTGATGGTCCTCGAACACGACGCGCGCGACGGCACCCATGACGTCGACTGCGGCGAGATCGAGCCGCACGGCGAGGTGATGCGCGCATCGTTCGCGGTGGCGGCCGCGCTCGGGCTGCCGCAAAGCTGGCTGAATCAGCAAGCGAGCGCCTACGTGCCTCGTGAGGCGCCGTGGCAGCAAAGCGCGATCTTCGACCACCCCAACCTGCGTCTGTACGCCATGGCGCCCGGCGCGTTGCTGGCGATGAAGGTGCGAGCCGGACGCGCC
Source organism: uncultured Myxococcales bacterium (assembly GCA_937915965.1). Classification (GTDB taxonomy): domain Bacteria; phylum Myxococcota_A; class UBA9042; order UBA9042; family UBA9042; genus CALGHC01. The sequence continues at coordinate 1,328 of CALGHC010000308.1, read as the reverse complement.
AGCGACGTCGACGACCTGTGCTTCCTGATCGAGCTGATCGCGCTGTCGGACCGCGACGCCGTCCTCGCGCTCGTCGAGTCCGTCTTCCCGGGCGAACCGATCGGCGCGCGGCAACTCGACGCGCTGGACGACGCGCTGGACGCGCTGCGGGCGCGTCGCGTGCCGACGACCACATGAACTGAGCGTCCGTGGGGCGCCGGCCTCGGCTGCGGTCACGGACGCGGGGACCGGTGCGCCTCGACGCCGGGCGCCGCTTCGCACCCCTGGGGCAAACCATGAAATCCCGGATCCGCGCTCCGAGATTTCATGGATATTCTCCGTCCGAGCAGCCGCGCTCCGCCCATGCTGCCTCGTTCAGACCACCACCGCGAGATCGAAGGCCGCCTGCGCGAGTTCACGTGGTCGCGATCCTCGGCGCCCGCCAGCTCGTTGGCCGCGCCGATGGCGGTGGTGACGGATGCAGCCACGGTCATGGTCTCGCTCGCCTTGCTCCCAATTCGGGAACATGGCATCCTGTTCCCAACTCGGGAATCAAGCGCCCGGGAGGTCACTGTGCGCATCGTATCGCGTCGAACCTTGCAGCGATTCTGGGAGGCCGGCCACGCCGACGCCGAACAGCCGCTGCGGTCCTGGTTCGCCGAGGTCGCCGCTGCGGCGTGGTCGACGATGGCCGACATCAAGGAGCGCTACGCTCACGCTAGCGTCATCGACGGCGAGCGGGTGGTCTTCAACATCGGCGGCAACAAGTACCGGTTGGTCGTCAAGGTCTGGTTCGCCGGTCAGGCCGTGTTCATCAAGTTCGTCGGCACGCACGCCGCCTACGACAAGATTGATGTCCGTGAACTGTAGGAGGTTTGCCATGCAGATCCGCGCCATTCATGACGACACCGATCACGCCCTTGCGCTGGCGCGGATCGACGCACTGTGGGGCGCGCCGCCCGACACGCCACGAGGCGAGGAGCTCGACGTCCTTGTGACCCTGGTCGACGCGTACGAGGCTCGGCAACATGCCATCGTGCCGCCCGATCCCATCGAGGCCATCCGCTTTCGCATGGAGCAGATGGGCCTGACGCGCAAGGATCTCGAACCGATGCTCGGTAGCCGGTCGCGGGTGTCCGAGGTGCTCGCCCGCAAGCGGCCGCTGACCCTGGCGATGATCCGTCGGTTGCGCAAGGGCCTCGGGCTGTCCGCGGACGTGCTTGTCGGGCGCGACGAGGCGGTCGCGTAGGTTCGGGTGCGGGCGGTAGCGGTTGCGGTTGCGGTCTCGGCCCCGGTCACCGCCCCGGCCTCGGCCTCGGCCACCGCCTCGGCCTCGGCCAGCGCCCCGG
>CALGHC010000307.1 GCA_937915965.1 uncultured Myxococcales bacterium | reverse complement strand
TGCGGTGCCCGTCGCACCTGTCGCCTCAGCGGTGCCCGTCGCACCTGTCGCCCCGGTGGCGCCTGTCGCGGCCGTCGTGCCGCTGGTCGCGGCAGACCCGGCCGTCGACGCGGTGTCTGAGCCGTCGCCTGGCACGACGTCGCTGGCCACCCGCCACGCGACCAACGCTGCGATCACCGCTACAAAGATCAGCAGGCCGATGCCTCTCATCAGCCGGCGCATCCGCCGCGCCCGTCCAGCCCCGACGCGTTGGCCGGGCGAGAGCCGGTAGAGGTTCGGCGGGCTGCGGATGTTCTTCAGCTCCGGTCGGCCGATCGGTTCTACGTCGAAGTCAAAGTCGATCTTGCCACTGACCTGCAGGTAGACCTGCTCGGTGATGCACATGCCGCCCGGCTCTGCCTTGCCCTCGACGCGGGCGGCGAGGTTGACACCGTCGCCGTAGATGCCGTCGTCGCCGACGATGATGTCGCCGAGGTGGATGCCGATGCGCAACAGCACTTGATCCGCCGGCGGTAGACCGACGTTGCGCGCAGCGAGTCGATTCTGGATCTCGGCGCCACAGCGCACCGCGTTGACGACGGAGTCAAAGAGCACGACGAAGGCGTCGCCGATAGTCTCGTGTTCGAAGCCCTCGTATTGGCCCAGGCAGTCGCGCACAATCTGGCGATGCTCAATCACAAGCGCCATCGTGCGCCGCTCGTCGGCGCCCATCAGGGACGTGTAGCCCTTGATGTCCGTGAACATGATGGCCTTGAGCCTGCGGGTGCTGTCCCGAGGGACGCTCATGAACTCGACCTCCAGTGGGGGCGACGGGTGACGCAAAGCCCCAGATGGGGCCCTGCCGGGGCGGCCGGTCGGCGCATCGTCGTCCGGGGGGGCAGTCTACACGGCTGCGGCGATGGCTTCCAGGAGCGGAGACGAGGGGACGAGGTGCCGGGTGACGAGGCGGGACGAGGTGCGGCGGGACGAGGTGCCAGCCGAGTCGTTGGACGCTCTCCGGCCGGAGGCTCGCTGGCAGGCACCTCGCGTGGCCACCTCGCGTGCCACGACTCAGCGCGCCTGAAAATCCCAGCGCAGCTGGCCGAAGACGCGGTCGTGGCGGTCGAGCCCGGCGAGCGGCCCGAACTCGTCGCCGGGCTGGTAGCTGATCGCGCCGACCCCCGCCTGGACGCCATCGCCGAAGTCCCAGCGGACCTCACCGCGCGCGAGCCAGCCGTACTCGGCCTGCAGCCCAAAGGCGCTCGCCGCCGCGACGAAGATCAGGCGGTCGTGCACCGCGCGGTGCATCAAGCGTCCGGCCAGCATCGGCGCGTCGACGGGGAAGATCAGGTCCGCCGGCGCATCGATCAGGGTCGTGCGGGCGATCTCGACGCCGACCGTCGTGGTGCTGGTGGCCTTCCAGGTCAGGCCCGCCATCGCCGCGACGGCCGCGCGCTCGGTGACCTCAAGCTTGGGCGGCAGGGCGCTGGTGTCGCCGGTGTTGAAGCGCTTGTCGGGGACCAAGGCGAGCTCCCACTTCAGCAGCCAGCTGCCGTTCACCCACGCTCCGCTGGTGCCAGCCAGGGTGAAGCGCCGGTGCTGCAACGGCAGGTCGATGCGCTCTGCCATGAGCAACGCGGCCATATCGCCAAATCCGGCCGGATCCATCGCCCCTTGCTGGTCGAGAGCGCTGGCGAGGTACAGGCCCAGGTCGAGGCCCTCGCCGCGATGCAGCCAGCGCACAAAGAGCTGCTGGGCGTCCGCGCCGTAGCGCTCCGACGCGTCGTCGAAGCCGTGCTGCCAGGCGATCTCCTTGGCGCGCAGCTGCGCCTCGACGTCGATGCCGGCTTTGCCCAGATTGCGCACCGTGTCGTTGTCGAGCAGCAGCGCCGGCAGGGGACTGAACGGCCCCATCGGAGTCGCCCGCAAGCCAAAGTTGGCCTCGTGCACGACGATCGCTTCGACGGTGTGGTTGCCGTGAAACCAGCCTGCGCGCGTCGCCAACACCGGCAGGCGCAGGTCGACGAGGTCGGCGAGACCCGGTTCGCGCATGTCGCGCGGGTTGACGACGTCCAGCGGGCTCTGCATGTCGCCCTCGCCCCAGGCGACGATCTGCCGGCCGACGGTCAACTCGACAGCGCCCAACGAGGCCGCGACATAGCTCTCGCGCACCTGGGTGAGGCTGGCGTACTCGCGCCAGGTCGGTGCGTCGCGGGCGAGCGCGGCACGATCCCAGACCGGATCGAACTCGTGATGGCCGCTGATCTGCGCGCGCAGCCGACCGGACTTCCAGCGCAGCCACAGGTCGAGGCTCTGCCGGGCCTTGGCCAGGGCGTCCTCGTCGAAGCCCGAGGCGCCGCCGAGCCGTTCGGCCCACACGCCCCAATCGCTGCGCACAAAGCCGCCGAGGTGCCAACTCTGTTCGCGCGGCGCCGGCGGCGGGGCCGCGACCTCGGTGGGCGTCGCTGCGCTCGCAAAGCCGAAGTCGTCGCCGCCAAGGGCCGAGTCGTCGCCGCCCCAGTCATCGGCCGGCGCGCCGTCCTGCGCCAGCGCGGGCTGGGCAACCAGCGCGACCTGGGCGAACAAGGCGCCAACGACCAGCGCGGCGAATTGGACCCGCCTCTCCATCGCCACCTACAGCCCCTGCTCGAGGCGCCGCTGCGTGAAGTCGGACTCCTTGACGTCGGCCTGGTTCGCCTTGTAGTCGACGAAGCTCAGCACCGTCGTCGACTGCACCTCGCGCCCCTGCACCGTACGCATCGTCATCTTGTGGGGGATCCACACACCGCCGACCTGCTTGAGCTCCTCGGCGATCATGAACTTGAGCTTCTTGCCCTCGCGCACCCAGGTCTTCATCTGCACCGGCAGCAGTTTGGACTTGCTCACCCACACCAGGCTCTTGACGTAGCCGGTCTCTTTCATCTCCTTGTCGGACCTCGGCCGGGCCTCGATCACCCAGCACTCCTCGCCGCGCACCTTGGCCGACTGCTTGACGATCTTGTAGTCGTACTGCTTGGGGTCCTTCTTGGTCATGTCGGCGTAGCTGAAGTCCGAGCCCATGAAGGCGCCCGAGCGGTCGCCGCCGGAGATGCGGGTCGCCTTGTGCAGGCTGGGCAGCCACAGCCACTGGTCGTCGTCTTTGGCGCCGTCGTCCCAGTCGACCGACAGCATCGCGGTGTTGCGCACGTCTGCCGGGCTCTCGAAGAAGAGCACCTGCTTGGTGCCACCGGTGAACTTCATCGTGCGGCTCTGCACGACGCGGCTGCGGGTCGACCCGCTCTTGTCCGTGATGGTCATCTGGATGCGGACCCGCACCTTGTCGAGGGTCGCGCGGTCTTCGACCGCCTGCATGATGACCTTGGCGTCCGTCGTCTCCGGCGCGAGGGCCGCCGCCACCGTGGGCAGGGCAAGGGTGATGGCGATCGCCGCGGCGAGACCGAGACGCGTCGGGCTTCGAGTGGTGTCATTCATGGGGACCTCCAGGGCGCGCAGCGCCACCGCGATAGAACACACGCAGCAGGGCAGGCGCAAACATCAAGTCGATCAGCAGCGCGAAGATCACCGTCAGGCCGACCAGCAAGCCAAACTGGGCGATGTTTCGCATCGAAGCCGACATGTAGACAAAGAAGCCGAGGGACAGGACGACCGACGTGCTGACGATCGCCCTACCCGAATGTGCCATCGAGTAGGCGATGCCGCCCTCGACATCGCCGCTGCGCCGGTACTCCGCCTGGAAGTGGTGCAGAAAGTGGATCGTGTCGTCGACCGCGAGGCCGATGGCGATTGAGGCGATGAGCAGGTTGGCCATGTTCAGCGGCAGCGCAAGGAAACCCATCACGCCCATGATCAGCACGATCGGCAACAGGTTGGGCACCATCGCCACCAGGCCGAGCTTCACTTCGCCCAGGAGCAGGATCATCATCACGCTGATCACCACAAAGGCCATGCCGAAGCTCCGGATCAGATCACCTATCAGCGCCGACACGATCTGGAAGAGCGTGAAGACCGCGCCGGTCGCGCGCACCCGCAGCTGCCCGGTCGCCGCCGTCGGGATGAAACGACGGATACCCTCGTACACATATTCGGTGAAGGGGCCGTACGAGTTCGCCTCGAGCCAGCGCACGCGCAGCGTCATCTGCGTGGTCGATCGGTCTGTCGATACCAGGCGGCGCGCCTGATCGCCGCCGACGTCGGCGAAGAGGTTGAGCAGGTCGGAGACGCCGCGGTCCGTGTCGGGCAGGCGGTACCACGCGGGGTCGTCGTCGTGGGTCGCGCGGTTGGTCTCGCGCAGCACGTCGAGCAAGCTGACGACGTTGCCAACCAGCCTCTCGCCGGGCTCGTCGCTGCCGACGCGTTTGATCCTCCAGGCCTTCAGCCACTCTTCGAGCTTCTCAAGGCCGCGCATCAGGGCGAGGTCGTTCACGCCGCCCGGGCGTCCCGTCTGAATCAGCAGCTGGACGTTGGCGGTGCCGCCAATCTCGGCGTCGAGCGCGTCAAAGGCGGCGACGACCTTGTTACCCGGCGGCATCCAGGTGAGGGGGTTGTGGTAGACGAAGAGCTTGCTCGCGCCCCAGCCGCCGATGACGAAGAGGGCGACGATGGCGACCATCGACAGTCTCTTGCGGTTGCCCCACAGCAGCGGTACGCGGCCGTTCACCGGGGTGGGCGGAGTCGATACGGCCACACACCAGCCCAGGAACCGGTCGAGCCTGCCGCCGCCGCTGGCTCTCGCGCCAAATTGGCTGGTGCGGTTGAAGCTGAGGACGATCGGCAGGAACACCAGGGTGAGCAGCAGCGCCGCGCCGACACCAAAGGCGCCCATCGCGCCGAGCTGCTGGATCGCATCCACCGAGGCAAAGCGGAACGAGAGCAGGCCCAGCATCGTGGTCAGCGCCGTGAACAGGATCGGTTTGCCGGTGGTGGCCATGGCGTAGACGATCGCCGCTTCGTTGGTCACGCCGTCGGCGCGCGCGAAGCGGTAGACGCTCTGCACGTGTACCGTCGCCCCCACGCCTACGCAGACAATGAACGCCGGCAGGATGTTCGACAGGAGCGTGACCGACCAGCCGAGCAGGGCGATGGTGCCAAAGGTCCACAGGGCCGCCTGTGCGACCACGCCGAGCGGCCCGACCAGGGCGAGAGGGTGGCGGAAGATGTACAGCAGGATCATCAGGATGATCGCGACGACGAAGCCGATGGTGCGGCCCAGGTCACCGATCATCAGGCGGTTGAGCTCGGCACCGAGCGCTGGTGGGCCAGCGACGAGGGTGCGAAATCCCCGCGTGTCGTGCTTCTTGGCGATCGCGACGATCGCGTCGAAGACGCGGGCGGAGTCCGGCTCGGACATGCGGACGGTGCGGATCGCGATCACCGCGTGCCGGCCGCGAACGCCGAGGACCTGACCCACGAGCGTTTGGTCGGCGAGCACCTTGGTCTTCATCGCCGCCAGCGCCTCGGCGTCGGGCAGGGGGCGCATCAGGCGAGTGACCTGAATGCCGCCCCCCTCGCCAAGCGTCTGCCGCGCGTTGATGGGCGAGATGATCTCGTCGACGATCGTGCCGCCTTGTTCCTCGCCCCAGGCGGTGCTGCCGAAGTCGCCAAACGCGTCCAGACCGTCGGTCCCGTCCGTCTCGTCGGTTCCGCCGACCTCGGCCTCGGCCGCAGCGGCGGTGGCTGCTTCCGCCGTCTCGCCGGAATGGCTGCTGCTGTTGGCGGCGTCGCTGGTCGACTCGAGCGGCACGTCGAGCACGGCGAGCACGTCGTGCAGCTTCTCGAGGCGCTCGACAAAGGGCCGGCTGAAGACGTCGCCTTCAATCAGCACCAGGAAGAAGTCGTCGCGGCCGAAGATATCGCGGAAGTCGTCGAGGGTGACCCGCTCGGGCGAGTCGCCGACCATGAACGCCTCGATGCTGTTGTCCATGTGCAGGCGGGTCGTCACCTGCCAGGCGCACAGAGCCGAGAGCGCCACGCAAGCGGCAAGCAGCAGCCAGCGCGCCCGCAACACCAGCAAGGCCCAGCGCCGAAAGAAGACGCTACCGACCTCTTTGTGGACCTGCGGTGCCTCGTCGCCACCCATGGCCGCCTCGCTAGCGCTAGTTCGACTATCCGAAAGTACGTCCCCAGTTTCTCGGCCCATCTTGCCCGTG
>CALGHC010000306.1 GCA_937915965.1 uncultured Myxococcales bacterium | reverse complement strand
CCGCGCTGATCTGGTGTGCCGCTCCTGCGACAGCATCGGCCCAGCCCACAGCGGCGCCCATGTCGGCGGTGGCCACGGCGACCGACGGAAACGAGCTGACAATGACGGCCGTCGCGCCCGGCGACGAGGTCGACGTCGCGGCCGACGACGAGGCCAACAGCAAGCAGGTTCGGCTCTCGCTGAGCCTGGCCGCCCGCGGTGCCGCGGAGCGCACCTCTGCGTTCGCGATCGACACCACAGGCGCGCGCAGCAACGACGCGGTCGTCGGGACGTCGCGCCTTCGCCTCGTCGCCGACTTTGTCTACGAGATGGATGACGCTGCCACGATCGTCTCGGGCAAGGCGGCCGCTGAGGTCGCCCACGGCACCTTCCTGGGCGGCAGCGACATGGCGGGCGACAAGCTGCCCGGCAGCCGCTTTGACGCGTGGCTGCCGCAGGAAGCCTGGCTCGGCGGCAGCTGGGACGAGATGCTCACGGTCCGTGCCGGTCTGATGAACTCGCAGTGGGGCCTGGGTCTGGTGGCAAACGACGGCAACCACGCGAGCGACTCGCGGCGACGCGCGTGGTTCCAACAGAGCGACGCGGGCGATGTGGTCCTGCGCACCCTGGTCCATACAATGCCGTGGCGGGGCACGACCTCGTGGCTGCGCGGCCTGGCGTTCGCGGCCGCCATCGACCGCGTCCAGCTCGACGACAACGCCGACCTCGACGCAGGCGAGCGCGCCTGGCAGGGGGTCGCTTCAGCGCGCATGTTCCTCGCCAAGGACCGCTGGTTCGGGCTGTACTATGTCTATCGCGACCAGCAGCACGACGCCGGCGCCTTCCTGCGGGTACACGTCGTCGACGCGGCCTTCGACTATCAGCTGGGACGTGATGGCGGAGCGGGCCTGCGGCTGCAAGGCGAGGGCGTCGTCATCGCCGGCCGAACAAGCCTGGCGCCCACTCCGGAGCACCCCGAGCATGACGTCTTGCAACACGCAGTGGCGCTGCGTGTGGTCTACGCCGGCGCCGGAGCGCTGCGTCCGACCGGAGAGCTCGACCTGGGCTCGTACAGCGGAGACGGCGACATGGAGGACGACACGCTGTCCGCCTTCCAGGCCGATCCCAACCACCAGCAGGGCCTCCTGCTCTTTCGCCAGGCGCTTGCCTGGCAGACAGGCCGGGCTCGGCTGACGGCGTCTGATCCGCTCTTCGTCGGCCGCCCCAACGAAGACCTCGACCGCCTCGCGACTGGCGGCTCAGTCAGCAACGCTCTGATCATCTTCCCCAAGGTGGGCCTGAGCGTCGCGCCCTGGCTGGACGTCTACGGCGGCACGTTGCTGGCGTTTGCCGCCGCGCCGGTGCTCGATCCGTTCCACACCCGTACAAAAGGCGGCGGCGTCGCCCGCAACTTCTTCGACCGATCGGCGACCAGCTCGTACCTGGGGACCGAGTTCGACATCGGCGTGCGCGCCCACGTGCCAGTTGGCGAGGTCTTCGAGATCGCGGTCACGGCAGAGTACGGCGTGCTCACGCCAGGGGGCGCCCTCGAAGGCCTCGCAGAGGACAGCCCGATCCACGGCGGTCGGGTGAGCGTGCAGCTGATTCCCGGCAAGTAGACGGCCGGCGAGTGGATAGAGGAAGAAGCAGGAACGCAGCCCGTCTCTCCAAACGCTGCCGGCAGACCCCGGCGGCGCGCACAGGTACCGCCCGACAGGAGCCCACGATGCGCCGCACGACCGACCGACCCGAGCGACTTGACCGACTCGATCGACCCGACCGAGTCCAGCACCTTGGCCGACTCAAGCGACTTGGCCGACTCAGGCGACTCGATCGAGTCCAGCACCTCGCTGGCGAGGCCGCGGGCCGCACCGACGCGTCGGCGCGCGACCGGCTGCCCGCGCGGCTGGCGACGCCGCGCGGAGCTTCCTGCTGTCTACTTCTCTGGGCGCTCGGCACCTCGGCGTGCGCCGCCGAGCCCGAGGGGCTCGCGCCGGCGATCGCCGCGGACGTCGCCGTCAAGTTGGACTTTGGCCACCGGCCGCTGCCCGAGGTGCCGCTGCCCAATGACCTCGCGACCCGCTTCGACGCGGACTCGCCGACCGGGCGACGTGTCAACGCCTCGATGATCGCCGCGACGGAGTTCGAGCAGCGCACCCGCCGCCTGGTCGACGGCCTCGATGGCTGGGGCGTCTACGCGCCGATCACCGTGCCATTCGACGGGCCGATCGACATCGATGTCGTCATTGACCGCCATCACCTCGACGACTACGCCTTCGCCAACGACGCCGTCTACGTGATCGACGTGACGCCTGGCTCGCCGACGTACGGAAAGCCGTCCGCTCTGGATCTCGGCAACGGCAACTTTCCGCAGGTGTTGGAGAAGATGGACGCGTTTTGGGAGTCCGATGCGCGCGGAGACACCATCAGCCTGCTCTTCGAGGAGCACGACGAGGACCTCAACGGCGACGGCGTCCTCGACCCGGGCGAAGATACCGATCTCGACGGCGCGCTGGACGTACCGAACTACACGCCGGCGGGCCTGGCCCTGCTGCGCGACCGCCAGAAGAAGGGCGAGGAGCTCAGCCTCGCCGAGCGCGCCGACGCGACGATGGGCTTCTACGAGCGCGACACCAATACGCTGATCATGCGCGCGCTCCAGCCGCTGCGCGAGCGCACGACCTACGCCGTGGTGATCACCCGCCGTCTGGTCGACACCGCGGGCAAGCCCGTTGGCTCACCCTTCCCCTGGATCCACCACCTCGGCCAGACCGACGCGCTGCGGCCGCTGGAGAAGATCTTCGCCAATAGCGCCGACTTCGGCGGACTGAAGCTCACCGACGTGGCCTTCACCTGGAGCTTCACGACCGGCACGATGTACCAGGACGTCAAGGCCGTGCGTGACGGCCTGTACGGTCACGGCACACAGAAGCACCTCGGCGAGGACTTCCCGCCGGATCTCGTGAAGCTGCACGGATTGCACAGCGGCGATCCCAAACACGCCTGGGAGAACGCCTACCGGGTCTCGTCCGAGAGCTTCGGCACGGTGGTTCAACTGCTGGAGCTCAGCGGCCTGGTCAGCCTGGGCGGAAAGGAACAAAAGAGCCGCTATCAGGACGCTCTTCGCTACGTCGACTACCACGTTGTCGGTACCTACAACACGCCGATGCTCTTTGGTCGCACCGGCGCGGACGGCGATGTGCTCGGCTACAACGATCAGAGCTGGCCCGCCGATATGGAGCGCGTTCCGGCGACGGCCGAAGCCGAGGCGGTGACCTTCTGGATGAGCGTGCCCCGCAAGGATGCGGTCGTCGACGCGCAGGGCAAGATGGCCAACAGCGGCAAGCCCTGGGGCGTGGTGATCCTCGGCCACGGCTACACCGGCAGCAAGACCGAGATGCTGACCTTCCACGCGTACTTCGCGGAGATGGGACTGGCCGTTGTCGCCATCGACAACGTCAGCCACGGCTTCACCTTGAGCGCAGACGAAGAGGTCTTGCTCGCCGACGTCCTCGACGGATTTGGCATCGGCCCGTTCGCCGCGGCGCTGACGTCGAACCGCAGCACCGACCAGAACGCCGACGGCATGGAAGACTCCGGCGCCGACTTCTGGACGGCCTATACCTTCCACACCCGCGACGTCGTGCGACAGACCCTGGTCGACTACATGCAGCTGATCCGCGTGCTGCGCAGTTGGGACGGCTCGAAGCTGTGGGCCTTTGACGTCAACGGCAACGGCAAGGCGGACGACATCGCCGGCGACTTCGATGGCGACGGCACGGTCGACGTCGGCGGCGCAGACATGCCGATCACCATGACTGGCGGCTCGTTGGGCGGGATCATGGCGGCGATGGTGGGCGGCGCCGAGCCACAGGTCGCGGCGGTCGCGCCCATCGCCGGTGGCGGCGGCCTGGGCGATGTCGGCATCCGATCCATCCAGGGGGGGGTCAAGGAAGCGGTCGAGTTGCGGGTGATGGGACCGCTCTACGTCGGCTTCCCAGACAGTGGCTCGGGGGAGATCGCGATCCGAGCCGTCGTGCCGAACCTCAATGACACCGGCCGGGTCGAGGTAGCGAGGCTGACCATGGCGCAGGTCGAGGGTCTCGAGCCCGGCGACTCGGTGCTGGTCGAAAACCTGACGAATGGCGAGAGCGACTGCGCCCTGCTGCTCGCCGACAAGAGCTTCCGCGTGGCGATCGCCAGCTCGATCGATCGCGACCACCCCGAGCGCCACCGGCTGCGCTTCTTCAAAGGCAACGCCTTCCAGCTCGGCGTGGTCGACCCGACCCGCCACCGCGCCTGCAAGCTGCGCGACGATGTGGGCGACGCGGTCGCGGTCGTCGACCAGTTCGGCGTCGACGTCGACTTCCACTTCCGCTCCGAGCCGCTGAGCTTCCAAAAAGGCGAGCCACTCGCGCCGATCGCCGAGGGGCTTGGGCTGCACCGCGGTCGACCCGAGCTGCGCCGCTTTATCGGCTTCGCCCAGCTGGTCCTCGACCAGGGCGACCCGGCGGTCTGGTCGCGGCATTTCCTCAGCGGCGAGATGACCTACGCGACGGGCGAGACGGTCGCGACCCACGCCCTGGTGGTCAACACCGTCGGCGACATGAACGTGCCGGTGAATACGGGCGCTTCGATCGGCCGGGCGGCGGGGCTGTTGGACTTCAACACGCCAATCGCCGAGTGGGGCGGCCGGACGGTCAACCAGGTCGTGATCGACAGCTACGTGCTCGAGGCCGTCGACACCGTCAAGCGATTCACCAACGGCGCCGGCGCTGGCGTGCTCTTTGACCCAGAAGATCTCAGCGAGAGCGCGACGCCGACCGCCCTGCCGCCTCTGGGCGAGAAGATCGCCTACACCACGCCCTTCCACGTCGGCAAGGACGGCTACGACGTGCCGCGCCTCAGCCCGCCGCTGCACACCCACGCGGTCGGCGACGACGGTCACGGCGGCGTTTCAGGTACGTTCTTCCCCTACGTGCAGCCCTATGGTCAGCACGGCTTCTGGGAGCCCGGCGCCCACACCGACAAGCAGCACGCCGCGTGCAAGGCGGCGTCGCCGGACGCCAAGATCTGTGACGAGACGGTGTTCTTCGATCACGGGTCGATGCTGATCCACACGCTTGGCTTCTATCTGCGAGACGCGGGCACGAAGCCGCTTCGCTTCGACGCGTGTCAGGTGAACTTCAGCTGCGCAGACGTGGCGGCGCCGCCCGAGGTTCGCAAATAGCGAGGAGCGAGCGGGGCGAGTTCGGGCCGCGGTCTTGGCGTCGGAACCTATCCGCGTGGCCGCCTGGCCAACGATGCGAGCGCGTAACCGCCTAGCCGCCGATGCAAGCAGCCTTCTGCGTCGCGCACTCCGTCGCCTGGCAGTTCGCTTCGCAGCTTTGGTTGCCGCCGCACTTGGGCTTGCAGACGTTGTCGCGACACATCGTGAACAGGATCCATGCCTGTGCGTCTGTCTTTGTCGCCTTGTGCATGCACTCCAGCGCGCAGCTGACCCCCTTGGCCTCGCCGCCAGCCGCGGCGCACTGCCAGATGCACGGGTCGATCTCGGGACACGTCAACAGCCCCGACGGGTTGGTGCAAACGACGAAGGAGTCAGCGCATTTCTGCTGTTCGGCCTTGGTCTTGGCGCCCTCGAAACAGCCAATCAGCGCGGTCCACTGCTGCTGCGCCTGCAAAGTGGCGCCGCCGTAGCACTCGCCGGTGCAGATCAGCACCTCGCCCTCGCTGGCGCCCTCCTTCTTCTCGCTGTCGCACTGCGTCCAGCACTCAACCAGATCGATGCAATTGCCCGGGCCGGTCTTGCCGCCCGAGACGCAGGTCAGGTACTCGTTGGGGCATTCGTCGATGCCCTTGTCGGGCTCGGCGAGGGCGGCACACATCATCAGCGCCATGAGCTGCTTCTGGCCGGCGGCGGACAGGTCGTCGTAGCAGTCCTGTACACAGGTCGGGCCACCGTTCTTGCACTTGTCGAAGCAATCGAAGGCCGAGATACAAGGCTGAGCGCCGGTGTCGCCCTTGTTGAAGCACGCCAGATAGGGGATCAGGCACTTCTCGTACTTGCAGCCGTTGCAGCTGCCGTCGCCGCTGTCCGGACAACCCTTGGCGATGCAGCCATCGTGCATGCACTGCGAGAAGGGCGCCCATTTGGCGTCGGCCGCCGCGCTGGCGTTGTCCCGGCAGGGCTTGTCGCAGCCGGCTTTCAGTGGTTTGCACGCGATATCGGCGCACGCGGAGACCGCCGAACAGGTCTGGTACTTGGCGGCCTTGCCGTCCGGCGTGGTGGTCGTGCTGGCGTCGGCGGGGTTGACGCCTGCGTCGGGCTTGACGCCGGTGTCCGGTTGAACGCCGCCGTCCTGCGGTGCGCCACCGTCCTTCAGGCCGCCGCCGTCCTTCGGGCCGCCTCCGTCCTTCGGGCCACCGCCGTCGTTGGGGCCGCCACCGTCCTTCAGGCCACCGCCGTCGTGCGGCCCGCCGCCGTCCTGGGGGCCGGCGCCATCGTGCGGCCCACCGTCCGGATTGATGCCTGCGTCTCCCAAGGGAGTCACGGCGTCACTGCTGGGCGCGTCGGGCGTTGTTGTCGCCGCGTCGGCTCCGCCGCTGGCGTCGCCGGGCGTGGCGTCGCCGATGGTTCCGGCGCCGTCGCCGCCCGTCGAGCCCGTTCCCGACGTGGTCCCGATGACCGAGCCAGAGCCGGCGTCGCTGCAGCCAAGCAGCAGCCCGGCGGCGACAAGCGCGGCGGTCGCGATCGAGCCCGTGGGCCGGTAGGTCTTCATCGTCGCCTCCTCGATTGCGCCTCGAAAGAGGCCAGTGTAGCGGTCGCGGCCGCGCTGTCCAAACACGAATGCATCGCCCAGCGGATTGGAAGAACCGCCGGTGGCATGTACCCTCGTGACCACGTGACGGGCTCGCCGCAAGAAGTCGCGCCCCGCGCGGCCCGGCCCACTGCCCCTGGAGACGCAAATGCGCCGACCGACCCCCCGCCACACTGCCTTCCGCCCCGCCCGCCTCTTCGCCGCAGCGCTGGTGTGTTGCGCAGCCGGCGCGTCGTGCTCGGGCGAGGACGACGCCAAGGAGGGCACCGCGTCCGGTGCCGACGCCACCACGGCCGGCACAAACGACGCCCTTGTCGGCGACAGCGAAGACGCGATCACGGCGTCGTCGTGCCTTGGGGTGGCCGACGACAACCGCGCGCTCTTTTCGCAGTACGACGACCAGTGCACCTTCCTCTCCGATTGCCCCCAGACCGGTCAGTGCTACTGCGGCGACGGCTGCAAGGCCGAAAAGACCAAGTGTCAGGAGTCGCTGTGTGCAGGGATCGACTCGACCTGCTGGTGCGGCGACACCTGCGCGAGTCAGCACCCCGACAAACCGATGTGTCCCCAATACGTCTGCAACGACAAGGGCGACATCAGCGGCTGCGCTGCCCAAACGGGCTGCACCTACATCGGCCAGGACCGAGAAGAGAAGTGCAAGTGCACGACGATGGCGAACGCAGAGCCAGACTGCTGGTGCGGGGCCAGTTGCTCGGGCGACAAGGCCGCCTGCAACCCCGCGCTGTGTGTGGGCAAGAACGCCGACAAGTGCATCATCGTGCCCGGCACGGCCTACACGGGCTGCTACTGCGCGACCTGCGGTCTGCTCGGCGATCAGCCGCGTTGCTTCTTTGTGGTCTGCCCGTGACGGCGCCTTGCCTCGCGGACCGCGACGCGACGGGAGGCACACGCGCATGACGCTGCCCGCCCTGGTCGCAGTCTTCTTGGGCAGTGGCGTCGGCGGCTGTCTTCGCTACATGATCGGCCTGGCGACGCGAGCGCTGCTCGGCACGCGCGTCGCTGCGCCCTGGGCGGCGCTGGCCGGCACCGCGGCGGTGAACTTCGTCGGCTCGCTGCTGCTCGTGCTGGCGCTGACGCGCTTCGATCGCTCATCCGTCGACGCCGCGACGCTGCGGCTGGCGCTCACCACCGGGTTGCTGGGGGGCTTCACGACGTACTCCACATTCAACGCCGAGTCCTTCTCGCTATTGCAGGGAGGACGCTACGCTGAGGCGACCGGCTACCTGGCCGGGACCGTGGCGCTGTGCTTGCTGGGCGGCTGGCTCGGCTATCGACTGGGCAGCTGAGCGGCGTGGGAGAGACGTTGACGATGACGAACCGTGACAGCTCCGCACCGCCCCGCGTGCCGTCACCGGTTGCGTCGCCAGTTGCGTCGCCGGTTGCGTCACCGGTCGCGCGGCGTTCGCGGTTGACCGCTGCGGTGGTGGCCGCGCTCGTCGTCGGCGCGGCGCACGGCTCCTGCGGTGGCGACAAGGACCCAGCCGGCACCGCGACGCTCAATGGCAGCGCTGGTCCCACAGACACGGTCGAGCTGGTCGGCGATGGCGGCGACGGCGGCGACGCCACCAACGGCGACCTGCAAGAATCAACCGACTCCG
The DNA here is from genome assembly GCA_937915965.1 of uncultured Myxococcales bacterium. Taxonomy (GTDB): domain Bacteria; phylum Myxococcota_A; class UBA9042; order UBA9042; family UBA9042; genus CALGHC01. Next base: position 2,544 of record CALGHC010000306.1, on the reverse strand, counting down.
CGGCCGATGTTCTCGTCGTCGCGGACACGGCGCGCCCTGACGACGACGCGACGTTCGACACCTCAAAGGAGGCGGACGGCGCGAACGGCGCGGGCGACAGCGGCGGCGATGTGACCACCTTGAGCCCCCTCGTCGCGACCGGCGCCTTCACCAACGTCACCGACAAGCTTGGCCCGCCGATGGCGCTCGATCCCGGCGTCAAGGGGGGCGCCTATCCCGAGAGCAACATCGGCCTGCTCGCCGACCTGGGACTCGATGGCCTCGTCGATGTCGCCTACAGCGACGGCCTGGGAAAGGTCTGGGTGGGCAAGGCGACAAAGGCATGGGGGTGGCAGCACACCCTCGTCCACGTCATGCAGCAGCCACAGATCAGCGCCATGGCGATCACCGACGGCGACTCCAACGGCCTCGCAGAGCTGGTCATCGGTGGCTCGAAGATCGCCCTGCTCGTCCAGGCAGGCAAAGGCTGGACCGATGAAGCGGCCAAACGCGGGATCGTGCTGCCTCCCGACGTGCAGGTACTCGGCATCGCACCGGCCGACGTCGACAGCGACGGTCGCCTCGACCTGCTCGTAGCGCTCTTCACCTGTGACGCCAAGGCTCGGCTGCTGGTCTTTCGCAACCGCGGCGACGGCCACTACCTCGAGCAGGCGGACGCGCTCGGCCTGGGCTACGTCGGGTCCTTGTGGGGCGTCTTCGCGACCGACGTGGACGGCGACCTGCACACAGACGTGCTGGCGCTATCCGAGGGTTGCTTTCCCGAACATGGCAACGCCTGGATGCGCAACCGGGGCTTCCCGATCAGCGGCAAGCGTTTCGAGACAAAGGCCATGCCGCCGCTCTTTCTCTCGCCCAAGGTCGGCGGCGGCACGCCGATGGGGGGCTCCTGTGGCGACATCGATGGCGACGGCGACATCGATTACGTCTTCTCCGAGATCGGCTTGCGTGGAGCCCAGGCGCAGGGCTGGGACCTCGCGACCGTCGACCTGACGATGGTTCCCGGGATCGAGGACAGCGCCATTCATCTGCTGATCCGCGCGGCCGACGGCACCATGGTCTCGGCGGCGATCGAAGCCGGGATCGCCGCGCCGCTCTCGACCACCGGGCTGTCGATGGTTTCGTGGGCCGCGCGGATGTTCGACTTCGACTTCGACGGCCACCTCGACCTGCTGATCACCCACGGCTACGACTACGACGCCTGGTTGCTCGCCGATGATGGCGGGATGCGCCCCGTTCTTTACCGCAACAAGGGGGACGGCACGTTTACCGAAGTCAGCGCCCTCTTCGGGTTCCCCGACAAGCACAACGCGCGGCCCCTCTCAATGACCGACGTCGACGGCGACGGCGATCTCGACGCCTTCATCGGAGGCCAGGGCATGGCCCCCCTGCTGCTGCGCAACGACGTCGTTCACGGCGGTCACTGGCTCACCGTTCGCCTCCGCGGCACCGTCTCGAACCGTTTTGGCCTGGGCGCGCGGCTGGTTCTTGAGACGACCGGACGCAAAATGGTCGTCGAAGTGTCGGGACAGGCGCCGCCGCACACGATGGACGAGCCGGTCGCCCAGTTCGCGATCCCCGCGGGCGAGGCGCTCGTCGGCCTTGAGGTGCACTGGCCCAGCGGCTTCGTCCATCAGGTCACACCGCCCATCGATCAGGCGCTGACGCTGGTCGAGCCGCCGCTCGTCAAGCTCAACAAGCGCGTCGCGTTGGCGGTCGATGACATCATCTCTGTCATGGCCCGCAGTTTCGACCCCAAGGGGCAGTATCTGATGGAGGCCGTGCCGATCACCCTCGAGCTGGCCGCGGGCCACAAGGGCAAGTGGACCGGTCCCATCGAGTGCCAGGAGAGCGGCGAGTGTTTCCGGCAATGGCAGGCGACCGCGGGGACTTCGGGCGACGACGCGATCATCGTGACGATCGACGGCAAGGAGCTGTCGGTGCGGCCGCAGATACACTACGGCAGTCCGTGACACGATCGGTGCGGGCGGGCTCGCATCGGCCGCCGGGGAGACGGCAAATGCGGGGGCGTCGAATCCGGTACGGTCCTATCGCATGGCGGGCAGATCGCCGCCGTCAACGGCCGACCGCGGTCGCTCTGAGCTTCGCCTTCGTCGCGAGCGTCCTTGTCAGCACGACACCCTTCGGCGCCGCGGCGGCGGCTGCAGGCGGCGGCGAAGCCGTCCTGAACGAAGCCGTCCTGAACGAAGCCGTCCTGAACGAAGCCGTCCTGAACGAAGCCGCCGCGCCCCGCCTGATCGAGCTGATCCAAGACGTCGGATTCGATCGGCCGCTCGCGGGCGGCTGGCGATGGCGTGACGCCTCGATAGAACGCAGCCGGGCAGTGTTCACCTTGTACGCCGACAGCGACGCCGAGCGCCCGGCGGCACGCCTGGTCCTGGCGCACCGGTCCCTGGGGCGCGCGGACGAACGGCGATCGGCGAGTTTCGTGCTGCGCGCCGAACAGCTCGTCGCAGGTGCGGAAATTGCGGCCCTGGTCGAGGCGACGATGGCGAGCGTCGTGCGCCACGACAAAGGCGACCTGTA
>CALGHC010000305.1 GCA_937915965.1 uncultured Myxococcales bacterium | reverse complement strand
CCCAACCGCCGCCGCCGCCAATGTCGCTCTTGACACGCATACGGGCGTTGCATGCCACCGGTGTGCTGGTGATCGGCACGTTGGTCTCGATCGTCATCCACCAGTCGCCGGCCCCGGAGTACTGAACGTGTGCGTGGTAGTCGACAGCCTTCATCTTCTCCCAAGTCGGGTTGCCGTTGGCGCAGCTGCCGGCGGTGATGCTCTGCTTTGACTTGCCGCAGTACAGCATCCAGCCACCGACCTGACCCGTGCTGAAGTCACGCGTCTGGTCGCACCAGACCTGTATCGGCGCCCCCAGCGGGCCCCACTGCAACCAGTACGTGCCGTCCTTCTTCTCGCCGCTGTCGAGGATGGCCTTGCAGCTCGCGCCGGGGTTGGTCAGGGTGCCGAGCGGCTTGGGGCAATCGACGAGACAGGTCTCCCAGGTCTCGCCCTTGCCGGCCTGGCAGGTTCCATCGCCGCAGGTCTTGCAGACCTTGGAGCAGCCGTCGCCATCCTTGACGTTGCCGTCGTCGCAGTCCTCTACGCCAATGTGGACAAAACCATCGCCGCACACTGCAGCCTTGCAGGCGATGCAGGTGTCGGCGGTGCTGTCGTTGCCGTCATCGCATTGCTCGGCGGCGTCGACGATCGCGTCGCCACATGCGGCCTTCTTGCAGGTCGTGCGGCACTTGTCGGGCGCGTCGGCGTTGGCCTGACCGTCGTCGCACTCTTCGCCGGCGTCGCCGATGCCGTCGCCGCACGCGGGCTTGGCGCAGGTCGTGCGGCACTTGTCGGGTGCGTCGGCGTTGGCCTCGCCGTCGTCGCACTGCTCGGGGACCTCGATCACCCCGTCGCCACAGATCGCGACGTAGGGGATCTGCCGCCATTTTGCCTTGCTGTAGATGTAGGCGCGGCCATCGTCCTGGCGAAATACCAGCTGACCCGCCGCGGCGAACTTGCCCATCTCGGCGGCGTCGGCCGCGATCCGCGTCAACAAGGCGGGCGCGCCGTCGACACAGGAGACGCCGCCGTCCGAGGCGATGTCGAGCGCGCAGATCGCGGCGGGTGACTTGCCGATTCCGACTCTGATTCCGTTGATCTTCAGCGCCTGCAGCAGGTCGTCGAGCGCCACCTGAACCGTAGCCGACTTGCCGCCGCCCGCGTACGCCACGTTCTTGGCGTCAAGCGCGCCGGCGGCGAGATGATCCGTGGTGACGCAGCCCGTGCAGTCGAGGCCGACAGCGGCGCCGCCCTTTTGCTTCGATGTCGCGAAGCCAAATCCCAGCGCCTCTGCGGGCAACGTACCCGCCTGGATCTGCTTGCCGTCGAGGGGACCACTCAGCGCGTCGGCGACGTCGGCGTGCAGCGCATACGGGACGGGAGCGAGGCGCACTCGCGATAGCTCGGCTTCGATGCCGACCTTGACCCCGAGCCACATCTCGGGGTGCTGCGAGAACAAGCCCGCGGGAAGGGGCGTCTCGGGGTCCTGACTGCCGATCGCGACGACGAAACCGCCCCAGAGGACGGCGACGTCGATGTGAATCTCCTTGTAGAGCGACTGGTCGGCGGTCTCGCTCTCGTAGAGGCGGAAGGTGACGATGTAACTGCCGTCGGGGACGGGCGCGCCGTTGGCGGTTCGCAGCACTCCCTGGACCGGCAGGGTCGGCGGAGCAGCGAGAGCGGGCACCGTGACCAGGACTCCGACCAGGACGCCCAGACCGATCGCGACGAGCGGCGAGCGCAGCGAGCGAAGAAGGGCAGGCGGACGGCCGCTGACCGCGCGGAGGGCGGAGCGAGGGTGTTCAGTGGTGCGCATGATTCACCTGGGCGCCCGCCAGCGTGCGAGCGCGTCGAGTTGTCTTCCCATCGGAAGGGCGAGGATAGCCGCTTTCGCTGGGCGACGCACGGTCGACAGCGCGCGGCGACGGATGCCCTGACGCGCGGATGCGGCAATGCGCAGACGCGGCGACCCGGCGAAGCGGCGAAGCGCCCACCCGGCGACCCGGCGACGCGTCTAGCGCACCCAGATGCTGTACGTGCCGGTGTCAGCCAGGTACGCCGAACCCATCGGGCCACACTCGCCGGAGAAGCCCTTGGACCAGCCGTCATCGCCCTTGACCGTACCGAAGGCGATCGCGACGATGCTGTCGCCCATGTCCTGACTGTTGTCGTTGTTCAGGAAGTTCGTGTAGCACATCGAGAACTGGCTGGTGCCGCTGCCGCCGCCGCCGTTGTCGGTGTCACACAGGTAGTGGCCGCCGTTGGTGGTGTCGAGCTCGTTGTCGACCCAGATCGTGGTGTTGCCCTTCGAGTTCAGGTTCTTGTCGACCGCGTAGGACTTGCCGTTGGCGGCGGCGCCGAGCAGCTTCCAGTTGCCATTTGCCGTGCTGTAGCCGGTGACCACGCCGTAGGCCTCCTCGGTCAGGTCGCCGCTCTTCGTCGAACACGCCATGCGCACGTCGGTCCATGTGCCGGTGAGGAACGCCACGTCGATGGCGCCGCCGGTCGTGCCTGGTTCGATCGGCTTGACGGCGTCGCCCTTGACGATGCCATTCGACAGGTTCCAATCGGCGTCAGTGAATCGGTTGTGGCCAAAGGCGGCGGTGAAGGCGTTCTCGCTCATGCCGGCGTGGCCGAAGACGTGGAAGACCAACGCCCAGCCGCCGCCAGCCTTGGTCTGTTCGCACCAGACCTGGCGTGCGGCGAGCGCACCCGGTGGTTGCAGCCAGTAGAGGCCAGACTTGGTCCCTTCGCCGGAGTCGAGCAGCGCCTTGCAGGATGCAGCGCCGTTGCCCTGACCGTTGGCACCGGCGGTGAAGGCTTGCCACTTCGAGCCGTTGCAGCCAAAGAAGCGCTTCTGGTCGGTGTCGTAGTAGAGGCCACCCTCCATCGCGGCGTCACAGCCGGCCGGCGGACCCTTGTGGTTGTCGATGCGAATGAGCTTCGCCTCGTGGCCGGCGAAGTCGAGGTCCGCGCCGAGCGCGCCGCCACCGGCGAGGGTCTGCACCTTGGCGAAGGACTGCGCGGCGTCGAGTCGGGCATATCCGCTGAGGTCCGGTCCGCCGCTGAGATCGGCGTAGTCCCCGCTGCCGGCGACCTTGGCGAGCTTGCCCGCTCCGATGAGCTTCTCGACGGTGTCGGGGGCCAGGTGGTCGGCGCCCACGCAGCCAGTGCACTGCAGCTTGGCGGCGACCGCGGCGCTGCCGGCCTCGTCCGCCGAGGTGGCCTGACCGGCGGCGGCGGCAAAGTCGGCGACCGTGGCCTTGTCCGCGGCGAGGGCGTGATCGGCCGAGCCCCCCTTGCTGGTCGAGGCGGCGTAGGTGAACTGCACGTGTTTGTTCTCCACGGCGTTGGTCGCGATGAGCTCGCCGCCGATGGGCGAAGAGAGCGTATCGGCGACGCCCGCGGCGGCGGCGACTTTGGCCTGGGCCGCAAACAACGCGTACGGCACCGAGCCCACCGGCACGCGCGGCAGCTCGGCTTCGTCCTCGACCTGCACACCCAGCCAGGGTCCACCGGCAGCGCCCGCCGCAAACAG
>CALGHC010000304.1 GCA_937915965.1 uncultured Myxococcales bacterium | reverse complement strand
AGGCCGAACGCGAGCAAGGCATCACCATCGACGCCGCCCGCGCCTTCTTCCGCTTCCCCCCGCGATCGATCGTCAACGCCCCGTCCCCGTCCCCCGCGTCGCCCTCCGCGCCCTCGGATCCGTCTCCGGCGTCCGCCTCGCCGCGCGTCGCCGCCGACCGCAACAGCCGCGGGCAGCGCAATCACCGCCACGACTTACCCACCCAGCCCTTCCAAACCCCCTCAAACCGATTACCCTGCGTCCCGCGCGGTCGCGCCCCCCCCCGCCTGGAGCGGGCGCCCCGCCGCCGGAGCATCCGTCATGGCCGACCTCGGCACAGCCCTGCTGTACATCGCCTTCCTCACGACCCTCGCCACCGCGTTGGTCGCGATCGTCGGCGCTGCGCTCGATTCCAAGGCCTTCCTCGCTGCCGCGCGCCACGGCATGGTCGCCTCGTGGCTGGTCTGGCTGGCGATGGCCGCGACCCTGATGTACGGCCTGGTCACCCACGACTTCTCCAACAAATACATCGCCGCCTACACCGATTCGCAGATGCCGTTCGCGTACATCGTCGCCGGCTTCTGGGGCGGCGAGAAAGGCGCGCTGCTGCTGTGGACGACCGTGCTGTCGACGTTCACGCTCATCGCCATCGGCCGCAACCGCACCCAGACCCCGGTCTTCCTGGGCTGGGCCAGCGGCGTATTGCACCTCGCGATCTTCTTCTTCGCGATGCTGATGGTCTTTGAGTCCAACCCGTTCGAGACCTTCCGCAGCTTCGTCGGGCCCGAGGACGGCAAGGGCATGAACCCCCTGCTGCAGAACCCGCTGATGTCGATCCACCCGCCCTCGATGCTGACCGGCTACATGGCCTTCACACTGCCATTCGCTTTCGGGGTCGCCGCGCTGATCACCGGCCGGCTCGACTCGCAGTGGCTGCGTGACACCCGGCTGTGGACGCTGGTGTCGTGGATGTTCCTCTCTCTGGGCCTGATCCTCGGCGGCGCCTGGGCCTATCAGGAGCTTGGCTGGGGCGGATTCTGGATGTGGGATCCGGTCGAGAACGCTGGCCTGATCCCCTGGTTTACATCGACAGCCTTCCTGCACTCCGTGATGATCCAGGAACGGCGCGACATGCTCAAACGGTGGAACGCGGTGCTGGTCTGCCTGACCTTCCTGCTGACCATCTTCGGGACCTTCCTCACCCGCTCGCAGCTGATCGACTCCGTACACGCCTTCGCCGACTCGAAGCTGGCGTCGTACTTCCTTTGGTACATGTTGCTGATCATCGTCGTCTCGACGGCCCTGATCGCCTGGCGCTGGGGTCAGCTGCGCGCCTCGGCCCAGCTCGACGCGATGTTCAGCCGCGAGAGCTTCTTCGTGCTCAACAACGTACTGCTTGTGGGCTGCGCCTTTGTGGTCATCTGGGGAACGATGTTCTCCAAGCTCAGCGCCGCCGACGGCTTTCAAAATCTCTACAACGGCTTCGCCGACGCGTTGGGCGTGGTCGGCATCGACATGGAGCGCATGACGCGACCGGTCGAGCTCGGCGAGCCCTGGTTCAACCGGGTCATGACGCCGATCGGTCTGCTGCTGCTGCTGATGACGGGCATCGGCCCGCTGGTCTCGTGGCGGCGCGCGACCCGCAAGAACTTCGAGCGCAACTTCAAACGGCCGCTGGTGGTCGCGTCTCTGTCGACCTTCACGTTCTGTTCGTTGTGGTCGGGCGGCTCGATCGTCTCGCTGATGAGCAACAAGGCGCTGTCGTTCGGCCAGGCCTGGGCCAGCTGGGCCGACTCGTTGGGACGAACCGAGGTGTACGCCGTCCTATGCGTCTACTTCTGCACCTTCGTGATGTGGACGATCACCCTGGAGTTTCACGTCGGCACGCGGGCGCGCATGCGAACGCGCTCCGAGCCCTATCTGCGGGCGCTGGTCAACCTGACGATGCGCAACAAGCGCCGCTACGGCGGCTACATCGTCCACATCGGCATCGTCCTGTGCTTTCTCGCCTTCACTGGCAACGCGTTCCGGATCTACGAACCCGAGGTCTCGCTCGAACCCGGCGATGGCCACGCTGTCGGCGACTACCGGCTGATCTACACCGGCTCTGACGACAGCTGGGAGCCCGACGGTGCCTATGTCTCGTCGCGCGCCACCGTCATCGCCATGGACCACCGTGACGAGGTGCCGGCCGACAAGGTCGAGGCCGTGCTCGAAGCCGCCCGCAGGCACACCACCGCCGCCGTCACCGCTGCGACCGAGCCGGGCACGCCGCGGATCGCGCTCACGTTCGCCAGCGCCGACGACGGCAAGCGCTGGGCCGCGCAGTTCTTCGCCGCCAGGCTCGCCCCCTATCTGGCCGTCATTGGCAGCGACCCAGCCGATCCGAACGCCCTGCAGATGGGCCTGGGGCCACGCGTGACCGACGTGATGCGGGTCACGCCTCGCTTCGTGATGACCCTCTTTGGTTTGATGCGGGGCCAGTTCGCCAGCCGCACGGTCCGACCCGTCCTGCTCGAGACCACGCCCGGCAACACACAGTTCCGCCTCGTCTTCAGCGAGCGCGCCGATCTCGAGCGCTTCGTCGCCGACCTGCGTCGGCCGCTGCCCGCCGACCTGATCTACGTGCGCTTCAACGAGAACGTTCAGCTCGCCCAGGGCGCCGGCCGTGTCGACGTGGTGGCCGCCGGAGTCGGCATGCGGATGCGCCCCGAGGTGCGCTTCTACGAGAAGCACAGCTCGCCGACGACCGAGGTCGCGATCGAGTCCTTCTTTGGTCACGACCTGTACCTGGCGATGCGGCCCCAGCAGGGCCAGCACTTCATCACCCTGCTCGCGATCGTCTTTCCGTTCGTGTCGTTCTTGTGGCTCGGCGCTGTGGTCCTGCTCTTCGGCGGAACCATCGCCATCTGGCCTGACCGCCGCAAGGCCACCGCTCGGGCCACCGCTGCCGCCGCCCGCGAGAACGCGCCGACTCTCGGCTAGGCTTGGCCACCGCGTGTTGAATCGCTGACCGCAGTCTACTTCTCTGATTCGGCCTGCTCGCCGCGTCGCACGTCGATCTTGCGGATCACGACCTTGCCAGCGCCCTTGCGCGCGATGGTCCGAAGCACGGCCAGATCCCGGCACTCGCCGAAGACGCTGTGGCGGTCGTCGAGCCAGGGCGTCGCCCGGTCCGTGACGAAGAACTGAGTCGAACCGCTGTTCGGACCGGCGTTGGCCATCGACAGCACCCCGGCCGCGTCGTGGCGCAAGCCGACGTCGAGCTCGTCGGCGATCTGGTAGCCGGCGGCGCCGGTTCCGGTGCCCAGCGGGCAGCCAGCCTGGACCATGAAGCCCGGCACGGCGCGGTGGAAGGTCAGGCCATCGTAGAATCGTCGCTTGACCCACTTGTCTGTGAACTTGCCGTCGACGTACTTGCGGCTCGCGCGAAGGCCGCGGGCGAGTCCGACGAAATTGGCGACCGTCCGCGGCGCCCGCGCCTCGTGCAGGGTGCAGTGCACGGTTCCCGCGCTGGTCTCGATCACCGCGATCAAAGGACCAGTGCCTTTGATTCCTGCCGTCGCTGTCTCCAGCGAGATCGGCTCATTGAGCGGGTCGGAAGGGCCTCGGTCAGGCTCGGCGTAGCTGCGGCTTACCGTCAGGTCGAGCTTCCACCGGCCGTCCTCGACGAAGAACCAGGCGCTGTGGCTGCGCGGTCCGTTGGCGAAGACGACGACGGCGCGGCCACCGTCGTAGACGACCCGCTGGGGTTTGCCGGCGAGCCAGTTGCGCAGGGCGCTGGGCGGGATCGGCAGAGGTCCCTGGGTTGCTGCGTCTCCCTGCGGCGCGGCAACCTGGCTTGCGGCCTCGCGGGTCGTCGCGCTCGCGCTGGCATGGGGGCGCAGCCGCCGCAAGGTGGGCTTGGTCAGCCACTGATCGAGGCCGCGGGTCTCACCCGAGTTCGCCTGCTGCTGCAGCCGAGCGATGACCTGACTCAGCGGCGCCGCTGTCTTCGGTGCCGTGCCCTCGACGATCTGGTCGGGCAACTCGACCAGCGGGAGGGGCACGAGATCGGCCGCCTTGCGGGAGGACGCGGCGGTCTTTGCCTCGGCGGACTTCGCCTCGGCGACCTTCGCTTCGGCTGCCACTGCTGCCGCCGCCGCGGCCGTGGCTGGTTCGGTCGTTGCGCCGGATGCCTCGACGGGGGCTCCGGTGCGGCTGCATGCGCACAGCGCGCCGATGCACGCGATGAGGACGGTGGTTCTGGCAGTCCGGGCAATCCGGGCGATCCAGGCAATCCGGGCGATCCCGGCGATCCGGGCGATCCGGGCGATCCGGGCGATCCGGGCAATCCGGGCAATCCGGGCAATCCGGGCAATCCGGGCCGCGGCGCTGACAAGCGACGCCCGCGCGCTGTGGGCCCTCACCGCAGCTCCCCGACCCGCTCAAGGCGCAGGTACAGATCGCGCAGCCGCAACAGCGCTCGAACACGGCAGATCAACTCGGCGCGGTCGAACGGCTTGGTCATGTAGTCGTCGGCGCCGGCCTCGTAGCCCTCAAAGCGGTCATCGGCGCCGCCGAGGCCAGTCAACATCAACACCGGCACGTGGCGGGTCGCTGAGTCTCGCTTGAGCGCGCGGCACAGCTCGACGCCACCCAAGAGCGGCATGTCGACGTCGGTGATCACCAGATCCGCCTGCTCGTCGGCGATGCGGCCCAGGGCCTCCTGGCCGTCGCTCGCCGTGTGCACCTCGTATTGCCCGCGCTGCAGCACCATGCGCACGAGATCCCGGTGGCCAGGTTCGTCGTCGACGAGGAAGATGCGCGGTTGCTTGGTTGGCGTCATGACCTGCCGTTTTTGAGATCGCCTGCATGATGAAGCGGCGCCGCGATGATAACAGCCGCCCTCGCCGCGGGGAAGGCGGCGCCCCCGCCGACACCCGGGGGATGACAGGCTCCCCCCCTGTTGCTACGTTCACGCCCCATTCGACGCCGGAGACTCCCATGCACGCTGCCAATCGACGCCCCTGGATCCTCGCTGGGGCGGCGCCGTTCCTGCTCGTCCTGCTCGTCCTGCCGGCTCTGTCTGGTTGCGGTCCCAAGAAGAAGAAGGCCGAGATCCGCGCCGAGAAGGGCATGGCCAGCCTCGAGGAGCTCACCCGCACCCGCCGCGGGCGACTCCTCGCGATGATGCCATCGGGAGACACAAAGGGAGACGACGAGCACCCGTGGCTGGCCTGGATCAAGAAGGGAATCGCCGTCGCGTCGCCGTCGGACTACAAGGCCGTCGCCGTCACCAGCGCTCGCACACCAGTCGAAGAGAAGGCCGCCCGTCTCGCCGATTGGCTGGCCAACCAGAAGCGCTTCTACATCGACGAGCAGCTCTCGCCCAACGAGTACATGCGCGAGATCCTGGGTGCGCAGCGGACAGCCGCCGGGACCCCCTGGGAGCAGGACGTCGCTTTCGAATCCATCTTCTTTCACGCATCCGAGATCGCCCGCACCTACAACCTCTTCCACGGCGGCCGCGAGGCCCACGACGACCGGGTGACGCGCTTCTTCACCTATTGGAAGTACGCGTTCGACTTCAAACCGAAGTCATCCCACTTCGACGAAGAGACCAACCGGCTGTGCGCAGAGAAGCTCGATGGCTTCTGCAAGGACATTCCGATGGAGGAGCGGCCCTTCCAGGTGATGAAGCCGTACTACGACAACCGGATCGCGGCGATAGCCGCCTTCAAGACCGCCTTCCTAGGGAGCCCCTACATTCCGATTCTCGATCGGATCGCTGCGGTCTACGAGGCGAAGAAGGCGGAGGTACCCGCTTGGACTGAGGACCCGGTCCTGGCCGAGCTGCGCTCGACCCTGCCTGCGCCCGTCGGCGGCAACGCCGTTCTCTACGTCACCGAGGAGGGCGTCGCGCTCATGGACAACGTGCTGCGCAGGACCGACGACCCCGACAAGCCGTGGAAGCCGGACTGGACGGCGGATCCGGCGCTGGCGCAAGAGATCAGCGTCCTGGCCGAGGACGTGCGATCGAACACCGTGTCCCAGTTCAACCAGTCGGATATCCTGGTGATCGCTCGCAAGGACATCCCGGTGAGCTACTTCGAGCCGATGCTGCGCGCTACGGTCATCGGCGATCACGCCAAGGAGTGGCGGGTTGTGCTTCTGGTCGGCCGCCGGCGGGCCGATGGATCCAATCGTCGCTCCGCCTACGTCATCTCGGTCCTCGCTGCGGACAAGGCGGTCACCTTCCCGCTGGTCGACACCGACGGCAAGCAGCGCAGCTGCACCGCCTGGGCAATCATCGGCCGCGATCCACTCGAGGCCAAGGGCTTCAGCGCCGCCATCTGGAGCGACGGAGAGCGGATCACCACGGGCACGCTCGACGAGGACGGCAAGCTGCGCTCTCCGCTGACGACTCCCGCCGCGGACAGTGTCGAGCGCCTCGAGTCGTGGGCAGACCAGCAGACGCGTTCGATCGTCGTCGCGGTTCCAGCTACGCTGAGTTGGGAGAGCTGGCTGCAGTCGCTCAACGGGGTCGCCCTGCGCTGCGACAAGGCCTCGGGCGAGTGCGTCAAGGGCCGCAACCAGCCGGTCTTCCTGGCGACTTGCGACTGACCTCGTCTGGTCGGAACGCTGCCTCGAGACGCACAATGCGCTGCCGTCAGTGTACCGGCGCGCCCTCGTCGCCATAGTGTTCGCGCATCGCCTGCCATTCGGCTTCCTGCAGCATCGAGTCAAAGTCGTCGAGGGCGTACGGTCCCAGGTGATCTTGCACCAGCGCGCGGGCCATCTCAGTGTCGACCACTCCGGCCGCCATCAGAGCGATCGCGGCGCCGGCGGCGTCTGGCCTGCGCGCGACCATCAGCAGCGGGATCAGCCACTGAGGCGAGACGACCGCCATCGGCACGCCGGCGATTCGAGTCGCCGCAAGTCGAGCCTCGCGCCGCAGCGCCGACCAGGGGCCTTCCTCGGTCAGCCAGCACAGCGCGCCGTCGCTCCGACCGTCGGCCCTCTGCGGTGTCGTGGCGTCCGCTGTGGCGTCTGCTGTGGCGTCTGGTGCGCTCTCGACCAACAGCTCAAGGTGGTCGTCTGGCGGCAGCGCCGCCCCGAGGGCGCGCGCCGCGACGGTGCCGGCGAGCGCCG
>CALGHC010000303.1 GCA_937915965.1 uncultured Myxococcales bacterium | reverse complement strand
CGTCGCGGGCGAGGCATGCGGCCACGACGCCAACACGGCCGAGTGCGATGACGGCGACGCGTGCACCAGCGACGACGCGTGCAGCGACGGAGCCTGTGCCGGCGCGGCGCCGGTCAGCTGCGACGATGGCGCGGCTTGCACCGACGACAGCTGCGACGCGGACGCCGGCTGCCAGCACGAGCCTGTGGACGACGGCACGGCCTGCGCGGACTCCCAATACGGCCTATGCAAGGCGGGTGTGTGCGACCAGCAGCCTTGTCCCGCCGGCTATGACGCTGTCGATGTCGACGTCGCAGGCGAGACGCAGAAGCGCTGCGCGGCGTACGGCCCGGTCTGGGGCAAGCGCGCCGAGCATCCGCAGGCGGTCTACACGGTGGCCGACGTCGGCGGCGACCTGGTGGTCTCGGACAGCGAGACGAAGCTGATGTGGCAGCAGGCGTTGGCTGCCACCACGATGAACTACAGCGACGCAGACGCCTATTGCGATGCGCTGACGCTCGCGGGCCACGAAGACTGGCGCCTGCCGACGCTCTACGAGCTCGAGAGTCTCTTCGACTACGCCAACTTCAGCAACGCGATCGACACCAGCGCCTTCGTCAGCGCGGGCTCGGCCCATCTGGTCTCGCGCACCGCGTACAGCAACCTCGCCTACGTCTGGCGACTGCGCTACGCGTCGACGCCGCTCGGCCAGACCACAAAGAGCGAGCTCAACAAGGTGCGCTGCGTCCGTAGCGTCGGCGTGTTCGGCCACAGCGGCCCGCGCTTCGAGATCGACGCGGGCGAGGCGACCCTCACCGACACGTGGTCGAACCAGCAGTGGCAGCGCGGCGCGGCGCCCACCAAGATCACCTGGGCGGAGGCCGACGCATACTGCGGCGGCCTCGTGCTGGCCGGTGAAAGCGACTGGCGGCTGCCGACGATGCCCGAGCTGAGCGGAACGACCGACATGCGCCTCCAACCCGTGCTCGACGACGCCTTCTTCTATCCGATGCCGAGCGACAGCTTCTGGAGTGCCACGGCCGTCGGCGGCAACACCGCCTCGCGGTGGCAGTGCAGCGTCGGCAGCGGCATGATCAACAGCTCCAGCGCCACCGCGGCCCTCCGGGCTCGCTGCGTACGCGACAAGTGAGCGACAAGTGAGCGACAAGTGAGCGACCAAGTCGCGGGCTGGGCGCCGCGGCGACCAAGTGAGCGACCAAGTCGCGGGCTGGGCGCCGCGGCGAAGGGAAGAACCAGCAAGAGGTAGGTCAAAAACAGGCTAGCCTGTTTTTTTGTGCGCTTGCCCGACCGTACGCTTGCGTGCCGGGGGGGGGGCGCGCGGCCTGCTGTCAGCAGCCGTCAATGCACACGTTCTTGTCGCAATAGTCGCAAGGGTCGGGACAGAGCAGGCCGCACTTCTTGGTCAGCGGGTCGCAGATCTTGCAGACCCCGCAGGTGCTGCTGCCTGCACACTTTCCGGCCTTGCAGACGTCGTTGTTCGTGCACGACAAGCCGTCGTTGCAGCCTGTGCCGTCGGCCTGGTTGGGGTTGGGGCAGCTGCCGTTGGCAGGATTGCAGACCCCCGCCTTGTGGCAAGCGTCGAGCGGCGTACAGACGACGGGCGAGCCACCTTTGCAGACGCCTGACTTGCAGGTGTCGACCTTGGTGCATGCGCTACCGTCGTTGCAGCTCTTGCCGTTCGCGGCGGCTGGGTGGCTACAGCCCGACTGGCTCACGCAGGGATCGTTGGTGCAGACGTTGCCGTCGTTGCAGTCCGGGGCGGGTCCGCCGACGCAGCCGCCGCTCTTGCAGGTGTCCTTGGTGGTGCATGCGTCGCCGTCGTTGCAGCTGACGCCGTTGTCCTTGTTGGGGTTGGAACAGACGCCGGTGGTCACGTCGCACTGCCCGACGCCGTGGCATTGACCTTGGGCGACGCAGACGACCGCGTCGCCGCCGACGCAGCCACCGGCCACGCAGGTGTCCTTCTTCGTACAAGCGTCACCGTCGCTGCACGGGAAGCCGTCGTCCTGTAGGGGGTTGCTGCATACACCCGACTGCGAGTCGCACAGCCCCGCAGCATGGCACCCGTCCAGGGGCGAGCACTGAACCGCCTGCGTGCCGACGCACGCGCCGGCCGCGCAGACGTCGACCTGCGTACATGCGTCGCCGTCGTTGCACGCAGCGGTCGATTGGTCGTGCTGGCAGCCATCGGCGGCGTCGCAGGCGTCGATCGTGCACGCGTTGCCGTCGTCGCAATCCACCGAGGCGCCGCCCGCGCAGACGCCGACCGCGCACAACTCGCCCGACGTGCACGCGTCACCGTCACTGCAGTCGGCGCCCTCGGGTTTGGCCTCCTTGATGCACGCGCCGGTGCCCAGGTCGCACGGCAACGCCGAGAAGCAGCCGCCCGGGTCCGCGCAGACGACCGGATCGGGCCCCAGGCAGCTACCTGCGCCGCACACATCGCCGGTCGTGCAGGGGTTGTCGTCGTCGCAATCCAGCCCCTCGTTGGCCACCAGCGAGAGGCACACTCCGCTCTTCGGGTCGCACTTCCCGGTCACGCAGGGCCCCAGCGCCGGGCACGAGATGACCGACGCGACGTTCCACACGCACTGCGCCTGCGGCCCGCTGTGATCGCAGTACCAGGTGCCATTGCAGGGGTTGCCATCGTCGACGTCAGCGCAGTCCGCGTCCTTGAGGCAGGGGCAGATGACGGTCCCTCCTGCGGCACATTTTCCGGTTCCGTCGCAGGTGTCGTTGACGCTGCACGGCTCGCCGTCGTCGCACGGGCTGCCCGCGGCGAAGTCGACCATCGTGCACTGACCGACCTTGGGCAGGCATTGGTTCGACCGACAGGGGCCGTCGTCGACGCTCGGGCAGCTGACAATCGTGGCCTCGTTGAGGACGCACGTGCCGGTCGCGGCGCTGCAGAAGAGGACGCCATTGCACAGGTCGCCATCGTCCTTTTCGACGCAGTCCTGGTCGGTGAGGCACGAGCAGGTGTTCGCCAGACCGGTCGCCGAGCAAGCGCCGGCGCCGTCGCAGACCTCGCCCTCCGTGCACGCGTTGCTGTCGGTGCAGGGGGTGCCGTCAGCGACCGGCACCGGTTCGCACAGGCCCGTCTTCGGGAGGCACGCGTTCAGCAGACACTGGCTGTCTTCGACGGTCTGGCACGAGACGATGGTGGCGGGGTTGGCGACGCACTGACCCGTGGTGAGATCGCAGTACAGCGTGCCGTTGCACAGATCGCCGTCGTCGGCGGCGAGGCACTCCTGGTCGGACTCGCAGGGGCATGTGTTGGCCCCTGGGATGCAGACGCCGGCCTGACAGTTGTCCCCCTTGGTGCAAGCGTCCGCGTCGCTGCAGATGGACTTGTCGGCGAGCGCGACGGACTCGCAGGCTCCGGTGGTCGGCCCGCACGAGATGGTGACGCAGCCGTCGGCTGGCGCGGGTGGACAGACGACGACGGTGCCCGGCTTGGTGTGG
>CALGHC010000302.1 GCA_937915965.1 uncultured Myxococcales bacterium | reverse complement strand
CTCGCGCCGCCGCTCGCGCTTGCTCGCGGGCGATGTCCTCGCCGCTCGGAGCGCGGCCCATCACGGTCGGCTGCTGTTTGCGGCGACGCTGCTCGCCGGTCCGGGGCGACGACTTGGCCTGATCGGGGGCGCCGGGACGCAGGACGATCTCCAGCACCTCGCCGCAGCGAACCGTGTCGCCTTCGCCGACAACGCCCCGGCGGGTCCGCTCGCCATTGATGTAGGTGCCATTCGAGGACCCCAGGTCCTTGATATAGAAGTCCTTGCCGTCAAAGCCGATGCGCCCATGGTTGCGGGATACGGTCGACTCCTTCGAGTAGATCGTCGAGCCGGGATTGCGGCCGATCGTCACCGGCTCGCTGTCCTCAGCGATCGGCAACTGCACCAGTTTGCCAGCGATATCCCTGAACTCGAGGAACATGACTGCTTCGCCTTCGCGCCTGGGGCGCGTGCGTCGGGACGACGACGGAACCGGACGGCTCGGGTCTACGCGCGATCGATGACCGCGGGTCTACCGCGGTGCACGCACGGCATCGCGAGTGTACTGGTCGTTTCGCGTTGCAGGCAATACGCCCACCGCCGACGACGCCGGTTTCCGTGCACGTCGGGCATGGCGTCGGCCAGAGGCGGCAGGCTCGTCTCGAAATTCGAGACCGAAGAGCCGGAGCAGGAATCGAGGTCAGAAGCCCTTGGCCATCACGGCCGCCATGCCCCGTTCAATCTCGCGCACCGTGTGTGTGAGGACGGCGAGACAGTGATTGTCATACGCCTCAACGACCATCGCGATGCCGATCTGCTCGTCAGGATATTCCTTGATCGCCTTGACTGCTGTACCGCGCAGCCCGTCACCGCGCCAGACGATCTCGAATCGGTTGCCGCGCTTGACGCCATCGGCCGCGCCCTTGTCGAGATAGACGTACGAGAACTGGCCAGCGGCGATCGTCTCGTGGTGGAAGTCGATCACGGTCGCGACCAACTCTTCGCCGTTGGTGACGGGCTTGACCAGCGAAAGCGGCTCAAAGACGTTGGTCACCAGATCGCCTCGGCTGATCTCCGTATAGCTCTTGGTGAGCAGCATGGCAGCGAGCTTCTTCTTGGTGTGCAGCACCTCGGCCTCGCCGAGGAAGTTGATCTTGTAGCCAAGGAGCGCGTGCGTCGTGGGATGGTAGACCTCGCGCTCGACCCGATAGATGACGTAGCGGTCGCCATCGCGCACACACGGGCCGGCGAAAGCGTCGGCAGCTCCGGCCTCGCCTTCGCCTTCGCCGGTGTCGGTCAGCTTGGGCTCACCATCCTCTTCCACTTCGCTGCAGCGTTTGAGCCTGAAGCGCGCGTAGACCTCGTCGAGCGTGCCCAACATATTGCGCTCCTCACGACTGGCTTCGATGGCGCCGGACTCGCGGTAGTCGCGCGACGAGATGTAGCCCACCCGTCGAGCGAGCACGACCGGCGTGATGCGTTTGGGCTCGTAACGCGAATCTGCGAAGGTGATCGCCTTGCGCTTGACCATGGGCGCGCTGCGCCGGCTGAGGTAGAGGCGATCGCCGGGATAGATCAAGTGGGGGTTGGTGATCTGCGGGTTGTAGGACCACAGCGACGGCCAATACCAAGGCTCACCGAAGAAATCCTCCGCGACCGACCATAGGGTATCGCCGGTCTGAACCGAGTAGATCCGTTCACCGGTCGAGGCGGTCTGCTGCACGACGATCGCCGGTCCGGCGGCCTCGGGCAACCAGGCCGTCTGGGCGTGCGCGTCGGTCGCCGCGATCAGAGCCGCGACGACGAGGATCAGGAGGACCGCGCGGCCAAGCGAGCGGCGAGCGGCGTGCAGGTCGCGTTCAACGGCACCTGCTGGCATGGCGTGGCTGGAGGGCGTCACGGCGTGCTCCTCAGCGCGTCCAGGCGCTGCTGGGCGAGGCGGGCGGCGGGTGTGCCGGGGTACATTGCGGCGAGCTGCTCAAACACCTCGACCGCGGAGCGGCGCTCGCCAAGGTTGTGGTAGCACAGGCCGGTCTTCAACATGGCGTCGGGTACCTTGTTTCCACCGGGATGCTCGCTGACCACTTTGCCAAAAGCCGTGGCCGCGTCGAGCCAAAGCGACTGCGCGTACCAGGTCTCGCCGAGCCAGTACAAGGCGTTGTCGGCGAGGGCGTGACGCGGGTGGTCACGCCCGAAGGCCTCAAAGCGCTGCCGGGCCTCGCGCAGCCGTCCGGAGTCGAGCAGCTCTTTCGCCTGACGGTAGGCGGTGGCCGGATCGGCGGCCGGTTCGGTCAACTGTTGCGGCGGGTGGTCGCCAACTGCCCGTGTGGGACCTGCAGGTCGCGGCGCGGGAGCGAGCGCCCTGGCGACGCTGTCTTCGGAGACTGCGCGGCGCCGAACGGCGGCTCCGGGGCCGCCAAAGCCACCACCCGGCGCCGCGTCACCACGGATCGCTGCGGGCTCGGCCCGTGCTTGCGCCGAGCGGTCGTCGCGGCGAATCGTCCCGTCGACGCCGATCGTCACGGTGGGCAACCTCGGCACGTCATCGATCCATCGACCCTGGCGCCGCGAATCGGCGACCTTGCGTGACTCGATCTCGTCCTGGATGAGGACCAGGCGATTGCGGAACTCGTCGTAGCGCACGCGCTGAGCGGCCTGGCTACGCTTGACCTCGTCGATCTGCTCGCGCAGGTCGAGCACGTCGCGCTGCAGCTGTGCTACCTGTTGACCGCTACAGCCGGCGGCAGCCAAGGCGAGGCACACCGTCGCCGCGACGAGCCCGCATCGGCACGCCGGCCCACGCAGCCTGCGAACGATCTCTCGAAGTGCCCTGCTGCTCGCGTTCACGCGGCGCTCCCCTGTCACGGCCCCCGGCGACCGGCGTAGATCGCCGGGGTCGGTGGTACGGTGCGGCCGAACCGAGTCCGGTGCACCACCGTGGAACGCTAGCGGAGGGGGAAAGGTCGTCAAGAAAACCGACGGCTGACCCACAGTACTCGCAAGCGCGGCGCGAGTCGGCCCCACGCGAGGCCAGCGCTGCGTTGAGCACGAGCGAGCACGCCGGTCGCCGGCAGGGGCAACCGCAGGGGGCCGAGCTCGATCGCGACGATGCGCCCGATCACGGCCGACTCAGGCACCGCCGGGTCCGCGGCGACCAGGGTGTCGCCGCGGGTCAGCCAGCCGGCTTCGCTGTGGCCGACGATGCGGTGGACGTAGATGGTGTCGGGCCCTGTGCCAACGAAAGCGACCAGATCGCCGCGCTGCAAGCCCGTGGGCGGCGGCGGAGCGAGAATCGCGCGACAAGGCGGGGCGAGGGGCCACATCGAGCGACCGTCGAGGGACAAGCGTCTCTGTGGTGCGCCGCTGGCCACGTCACTCCTCGGCAGCCACAGTGGCGCCACCCCTGCGATCGAGGCGGTCGAGCGATACGCTGTTGGCGACGTTCTGGACGCGATTGGTTCGGCCTCGCTGCGGTCGATACATCGGGACTGAGGCCTTGCCCTCGCGTGGGGGAGCGCCCGCCGGGATTGTCGCCCACTGCGATGCGCCGAGCTCGTCGCCGGTCACCAGCTCGCGGGCCCGCAAGCGGGCGCGGGTCGCGGTGTGAAAACTGGCCGGTGCCTTGCGGTAGTCGCCGCTCTCCTTGAACGCCTCGCCTGGGCAGAAACTACACGAGGCGCTGCCGGCACAGGACAGACACGGAGTGCGGTCCGCGTTCGTGAACGCGACCAGCGCGGCGCGCTGGTCGGAGTCTCGCCAGATCGACTCGAAGGTCCGCTCGCGCAGGTGGCCAATCTGCATCGGAAACGCGATGCACGGCCAGACCGCGCCGTCCGGGCTGACGTAGGCGGCGAAACGACCGGCGCCACATGGGCCCTGGTCGCGCCGCTCGTGGACCGCCTCCTTGGCGTGTGGCGCCTCGCCGCGGGCACGTGCCAGGCGTTCGACCTGCGCGAAGACCTCGACCATCTCGGCTTCCGCGAGCTGCAGGTCGAGCAGCTCCGGGTCGCCCGCGAGGTCACGCGTGACCCGTGGCGAGACGTTCAGGTTGCAGCCGGTCTCGGCGGCGAACCCGGCCACCGCCTCAACCTCGTGCTCGTTACCCCGCATCACGACCATGCTGACCTGGACGGCGACGCCCACCTGCCGCATCGCTCGGATGCCGGCCAGGGTCCGTTCCAAGGAACCAGGACTGCGGGTAATCCGATCGTGAATGGCCGAATCCAGTGCATAGACGCTGACATCGACCTTGCGCACGCGGCTGGCGGCGAGCAGCGCCGCACGCTCATCACCCACGCCACCCGCGTGGGTCTTCACGCCGTTGACGAAACCCAGCTTGGCGCTCGTCTCCAGCAGCCGCGGGAAATCGGGACGCAAGAAGACCTCGCCACCACTCCATTGGATCTGAAAGACGCCGATGTCACGCAGTTGAACGAGGAGGCTCTCGATCTCGGCCGTGGTCATCTCAGGCCAGGTTTGTTTGTCGTCCAGGTAACAGTGAGCGCAGTCGAGGTCGCAACGGTAGGTCACGTCAATGTGAACCAGATAAGGGATGCCGGCGGCCGCGTAGGCCTGCTTGATCTCTCGGTCGAGGAGTGTGCCCTGCATTCGGTGAGGCTCCTCAGCCGGCGGGGGTGCCAGTGATGAACGCCGCCAGCTCGTCGGCGGGGGTGGTCAAGGCGTGGTCGAGCAAGGCAGGAGGGTGGGCCTCAACGAGCCGTGCGAGCGCGTCAAGAAGCCCGGGACCGGCGCATCCGTCCACAGCGTGCGCAGAGGCGGACAACGCAGCGAACCCTGCTTCGGGCGACAACGGCCGCAGGCCAGTGACCCGACGCTCCGGCGACAACTGCCGCAGCCCCCCGAGGCGAAGCTGCCAAGCGGGCTCATCCGGGTCAAACGGCCCGCGCTGCTCCGACAAGCGCCATGCCCACCAGATCCCCTGCGCGTCCGGCACAAGGAAGACCCAGTCGTCCTGTACGTAGGAGTCGATGAACCGCCACGCGAGCGTGGTCTTGCCCGCACCGCTCGCGCCAAAGACCACCCAAGCCAGCCCATCGAGCGCCAGGGTCGCGGCGTGCAAGCGCGCTCCGCCCCGGCTGGCAACAACCTGCTGAAACACAGCGAGAAACCCTTCTCGCAAGCCCAACCCGAGCAGCCAGTCGTCGCCGCCACGGCCAGCGAGCCGCAGGCTGCCGATCGCGCCGGAGTCATCCACTACAATCTGTGCGTAGTTGCCGTCGAACGCGAATCCCGCCGCTGCGCCTCGAACCAAGACTGGCCGTCGGTCCAGATCCGGTGACCGCTCGTCAATCGTGACGTCGAGGGTGATCTGAGCAGCGAGCCCCGGGGGATCAAGCCAACGGCGAGAGTCGAATCTGCGATCGTCGCCAAGCCGCAGCGCGATCCGGAAACCGCCGCAGGTCACGGTTACGCGGCGATCGGGGAAGTCGGAGGTCGGGTGCTGACGGCGCCAATCGGCGGCCAACCGCGCGACGCTCGCCTCACGCAATACCTGGACCGCGTCCTGTTCAATCGGCAACGTCGTGGCTCCATGCGCCCCTGCGTTCACAGCCTGAAACGGTGCCAGGCCACTCAGAAGCAGACGCCCTCGGGCTCTGGCGGTGCTGATCCAAGCATCGCTTGCAACGGGCCCTCGCTCGACTCGATGACCGGCGCCACGTACACACGACGTTCGTGCGTTTCGCCCGCGTCCTTAAGCGACTCATCTCCGCGGTCGGACGCGTCGGCAACTTTATTCTCGTTCATCGTCATCTCCCTTGCGTCCGTCCAGGCGACCGTCGTTCGCGACCCAGGCCAGGCACCCTTGTGTTGGTTGCTGACCGGGCCGGCCGCGATCAAACTCACCATATACCACTGGTCTCAGTGCTGGACCACAGCAAGCTCGTTGGCGCCACCATGCTCGGGTCTGCCCGACACAGTGCCCGGCAACGCCCGTTGATACCGGTCACGCCTGTCAATAGACCAGGACGGCGTGGGCCGACTGGGCCGTGCCGACAAGCAGATCGGGGTAGCCGTCGCCGTTGAAGTCGCCGACGCCCGCCGTGCTCACGCCGAACGTCACGCCCGATCCGAAGCCATCGACATCTGGATCGAACGGATTGCCAATCTCGAGGTCCTCGTACGCGTAGGCCGCGAACGCGCCCGCCGGCGCTGCCCGCGGGATCGCCATCCTGACCCACACTTTATTCTTGATTCCTGACGCGTTGGGAGGCATGCCGCTGATCAGCGCGGTACGTGCCCCCCCGCCTGTCTGGTCGCCGAAGTTGCCTGCGGCCTTGCCGTAGTAGAACGGCACCTTGGTGAACCAGGAGGTCGTCCCAAGGGCGTTGAGGTTGTCGGCGCCGGCGACCGGCGTCCCGGCAAGCGAAACGACCTTGCCCAGCTGGCTCTGCAGCTTCACGCCGCGGACCCAGTACAGGTGGGTGGGGGCGCTGCCGCTCGGCTGGTGACCGACGGCGAGATCCGGCACATTGTCCCCATCACAATCAACCCGTTGCGCCGCGTTGAAGCCGTTGAGTCCGGTGTCCGAAGAGGGCCGAATGCGGATTGTCAGCCCGTCCGCCGGACCCGCGCCCGTCTGGCTCTTCGAGATGGCGAACACCGTCTCGCCGACCAGGTCCTGCCCCTTGAGGATGACGACCTGCTGATCTGACGCATAGACGGCGAATGCCAGCTCGTCATACTGCTTGTCTGGGGCTGGCGGTGGGGGGGGCGGATCGGGCAGGAGGTTGCCCATCGGTGTGATTCCGTAGAGGTACGACGACGCCCCGAGGTCAGTCAGGTAGACAACTCCGATGTGGTGGGTATCGCGATCGCTCTGAGATTCCAGATTGATCGATGTGGGCACATCCGCGGACCAGATCGAGCTACCGGGCAGGATCATGATGCGCTCGTAGGGGACCGGTCCGGTCTTGATCAATCGAATGGCCAGGTCGCCGATTGGCTTGTCGGTGACCGCGTTGACGTCTCCGGTGAAGTTGCCGGCAGAGGAGAGCCAGGCCGCGCCAGGCAGCACCGAGAAGTTGCTCAGCCCGGTGATGGTCACGGCCGGCTTGGTCAGATCGAGCTTGGCGTCCTTTTTACCCAAGAAGATGTTGACCTTGCGATTCGGATCCTTGAGCTCGCTGATCACCAGATCGTCAATGCCGTCGCCGTTGACGTCGACGCCCTGGGGAACGATCGCGCCCATGCCACCGGCGTTGGTCAGGCACTGATGACCGGCACCCGACGCTGCGTCGAGGACGAAATCGGCGACCGCCATGTCCTGATCGGCGTAGCCATAGATGATGCAGAAGTCGACGTCATAGCCGCCGACCGCGACGTCGCCCTTGCCGTCGCCGTTGAGATCGCCAAGCCCGTAGACGCGGTGGTGGTACGACTTGCCTGCAGCAAAGACTCCGCCTGTTGGTGTCACCTTCGCGAAGTGCAAGCGGACGAGATCCGTCTCGAGTTGAGCGCTGACCGTGCCCGCGTTGCCAGCTTCGTCGATTGCGCGCGCGGCGAAGTAGTACTTCGTCGCTCCATTGTCAGTCAGCGGCGCAAACTTGCATGGATCGGAGCTCGCGCGGCCGTCGGGCCCTTCGACGATGATCTGATCGTCGAGGTTGGGCTGCGCCGGCGCGCCGATCGCGCTAGCGGTGAGGGCGGCGGCATCGCAGGAATCTTCGAACTTGTAGTCATCGTCGTACTTCTTCTTGCTGTAACGCACCTCGTACTTCGTCGCCGCGCTGCCACTGTCGCCATTGTCTCCCACAGACTTGAAGGTGAGTCGCACCATGGGTCGACGCGGGTTGACGTTGTCGGTGGTGAGCGCGTCGAGGCTGAGCTGCGCGGGAGCGACCCAGTCCACGGTGGCGGTAAAGGTCGCGACGGCCTTGTTGCCAGACTTGTCCTGGACAGTCGCCCGCACAAGGGAAGTCTGGTTCTCCGGAACCGTGCCGTTCTGGATGTCGAAGCTCGCGATCTTGCTGTCGAAGATGACCCCCTGGCTGGGCTGGACAACCGGCAGCGCCTCGGCGACTCCGTTGACCACGCGCTCCAGTTTGACGAGCTTGCCGCCGATGAGACCGTCGTCGGTCACTTTCACGTGCGCGTGGAATTGGTGATTGACCTGACCAACGAGGTCCTGATCGTCTGGCTGGCCCCACAGGACCGTCTCGCCACTGGCGGGTGTCGTGAAGCCGCCGGCGTCGACCGCCTCGAAGACCACGACGGGCAGCGTCAGATCCACGTTGAGGTTCGACGGGCCGCTGGTGGCGGTCTCGACATCGCCAGCGTCGACCAACTTTGCCTCAAGCGTTCCGGTGTAGCCATCTTGGAGGGTGAGCGAGAGGCTCGCGATGCTGTCGAGGGGTGCGGCTGTGGCCACCGCCGCCGGAATGTCCTTCAAGAACAGCTTGACGTTCGCCACCGCGCCGCAGGGACCAAGATACTCGACCGACACGGGCAACGTGACGCTGGAGCAGTTCGAACCAGGAGCCGGGCACAGGGCTGTGTTGACGTCGCCAAGCGGCAAGCCATTGACCAGCACAATGCAGCTCGTGAGGGCGATCTCGAAACCGGACTCGACGGTAGTGACGTTTCCGTTGAGGTCGGTGGCGGTCACGCGAACCGAGTAGTAGTAGGGTCCAACCTTGCCAAATGGCGGTGTCACCAAGACCGCCGGCTCCGCGCCGCCGGAGTTCGTGATGGCGCCGCCGCCGACAGTCTTGTGGCCGGCACAGGCGCCGAACTGGGCGTCGCAGCCTGAGCCGAGCTCAAGTTCCCAGGTCTTGGCGCCGGTGGTGGTGAAGCTGACGCTCACCTGATAGCCACCGAGGTCGGTGCTTGCGTCGTCCTTGTCGATAAACTGAGCGGCCGCTGCGGGCGTCTGAATATCGACCGTCGGTGGCTGGGTGTCGACGACGACGGTCGGCGGGATCGTCGCGATCGTCGCCGTGTTGCCGCACTTGTCGGCGAGCACCGCGGTGAGCGTGTGACTGCCGTCGGTCAACACCCCGTAGGTCGCGTCATCAAAGACCGCCACGCCTGCGGCGAACGCCTTGGTCGCCTTGTCCAGCCCGCCGTCCTGAAGGATGACGTCCTGACCCTCGATATCGGTGGCAGCCGACGTGATCTGCACGTCGAGCGTGTCGCCCACGATCAGAGTCGCGGCGGTCGGGGCGGCAAACTTGCCGACCGGAGCGACCGTGTTCACGTTATAGGTGCCAGCAGAGACGGACGATCCGACGTTACCCGCCAGATCAATCGGCGCCGCGCTGATGGCGACCGAGCCCTCTGGCAGCTGGACCGAAACGCCGGCGAGCTTGCTCTTCGTCGCCTGGGAACCCACCGTGACACCATTGGCCATCAGGGAGATGGTCGCTTCCTCGACCTTGGTCGTCACGGCGAAGGTGAACTTGCCGCCTGCGATACCCTGATCGGGCACGCTCTGGCTCTTGTCGGCCAGACAGCCGGCAGGCACACCGGCGACTTCGGGCGCCAGAATCTTGTTGACCTCGGGCGCGACGGTATCGACAAGGATCCGTCGCTGGCGCTGAGACACGTCCTTCGCTTTGAGCGACGACGTCCAGTCAACGGCCGGCAGCGAGCTCGCTTCAACGATCAGCGTGTGCACACCGTCTACGATGCCGGCAAGGTTGAAGTTACCAGAGCCATTGGAGATTTTTGAGACCGCGACGGCCGTGTAGCCCGCAGTCGCGCAGGCGTCGCCGCTGAGACCCGCAAGATCACTGCAGACTCGAATGTCGGCGCCTTCTGGCAGGCCCACCGCGAACGCGAGCAGCGCCTTGCTGCCGTTCTTATTCCACGCCAGCAGACACTGACCGGCGCTGCAGACACCCGCGCCACACTGTGACGACGCGGTGCACGCGATCGGCGCAACGTAGGGTGGCTGGCTGCCGTTGATGAGCACGTCGGGCTGCGCGCTGACGACCGTAATCGTGACCTCCAGCGTCCCGACATTGCCGGCCAGATCGACCGCAGAGAACTTCAATTTGACGGCGTTGCCGTCCGGCAGGCTCACGGTGCCGAATGACACGGAACCGATCGAACCAACGCCGATGTCGGCGTGCGGCTTGGAGGTGAACGGAGACCCGTCCGCCGCCTTGCCATCGTCGTCGAATACCTCGAGCGTGATGACAGACGCGGCCGGAAGTGCGCTCGCGCTCACCTGAACCAATATCTGCATCCCGTCACTGGGGTTCTGGTTGACATCGTCGCTGGCGAGGAGAAGGGCCTTGGGGCTGACGAGCTTGGTGACCTGCGGCGCCGTCCGATCCACATCGACCTCGATCGACTGAGAGACCACCTGCTGTCCCGCCTTGTCCGTGATGGTCACGGTCAGCGAGCACTTGCTGTTGTCGAGCAACGCGAACTGGGTGAACGTCGCGACTCCACTTTGAACGGTGGTCGTTGCAGTCACGGGGGCCGCCGGCTTGGCGGAGCAGATCGCCGTCAGCTCGGCTGCGGAACCGTCCTCGGTGTTCTCGGTCGAGGCGATGACGGTCGTGACACAGTTGCTCACGCCCTCGACGCACGACTGATTCGCGAGGTTGAAGAGGGTGCCAGCCTTCGGGTTGGTGATCTCCGTGGTCGGCTTGCTGGTCTTGACGGTCACAACGAGCACGGGCGAGACACCGGGGGTGCCGCCGGCCTGCGGCGTCGCGATGAACTGGATCGTGTTGGCCACGTCGGCGTTGAGCCCGCTGAGGGTCGCCTCGTAGACGCCATTGGGTGCGGCAGAGATGTTGGTATCGGCCGCAGCACCGTTGAGCAGGACCTGGCCAGTGACGCCGTCGATCGGAGCGCCGGTCTTCTGGTCTGTCACCTTGACCCGCAGCTCAAGCGCTGTCGTCGCGATGGTCGTGTTGCCGGTCGGCTTGAGCCATTTGACGACGACCGCGTTCGACACCAAGTCGACGTTCAGCGGCTCGTTGGCGGTCTTGTTGCCGATCGCGTCCGTGCCCGAGACGACCAGGCTGTTGCTGCCCGGCTGCAGCGATACGGCCGCGAAGGTCACGGTCTGGGCACCTTCGGCTGGCTTGAGGCAGCCGACGCCAAAGCCGCCGACGGACAGACAGACCTCGACCTTGCTGGCATCGGCCTCGCCGTCGACCTGCACGACCACGTCAGTCTGGTAGCCGGGTGCATCGGAGACGTCGACGTCCTTGAGGGAGTCGAGGGTCGCCTTGGCCGGCAAGGTCACCTGCAGCTGGGGCCCGGTGGCGTCGAGAGAGAAGCTGCGAGACACCGCGCTACAAGCAGAATCCGAGGCGATGTTGCCGAATTCGTCAGTGGCGTCGACCTGCAGGGTGTAGCTGCCGTCGGGCAGCTTGGCGGCCGGGTCGCCGACGAGCAGCGGCACGCTCGCCAACAGCGAGCCGGCGGCGAGCTTGCCAATGACGGTCTCCACGAAGGTGGCACCGGAGTCCGAAAGAACGCGCGCGGTGACCTCCTGGCCGTTCAGATGCGTGCCAGCGAGGAAGACCTCAACGGCATCGCCCGAGAAGACAGCGCCGTCCTTGGGCAGCGCGATCGTCAGGCACGGCGGTGGCAGGCCGACGGTGAAGCCAACCTCGGCGCTGGACGAGGCGTTGGGGGCGTCATCGACCGCCTTGCAGACGATACCGGTGCCAAGAATGGCGGTGTCCAAGACCACAGGAATCGACAGCTTGGTCGTAGCGGCGCTGTCGACCTTGGCGGTACCGACCGGGGCTGCAGCGAAGACCGAGCCGGTCAGGTTGGTGCGGCAGACGATCGAGACGGTGCTGCCGGCGGTCGCCTTGGTCAACTCGACCTCGAAGGTGGTCTCGTACAGGGTCTGCGTGGCGGTGTCGCCGTCGGCCTTGGCGAGCAGCTTTGCCTCGGCCGCCGGGGTGGTGATCTGCAGGGTCGCCGCGTCAACAAACACCTGATATTCGACGGTTGTTTCGCCAACGAGCTGGCAGCCATTGACCGCCTGGACCTTGAGTGAATACGTCTTGCTCGCGAGGAAGGTCACGTCGAAGCTGAAGGTGCCATCGACCTTCAGCGTGGTCGGTGTCTGGCTGACGCCGTCGACCAACAACGTGATCGCGTCCGTATCGGCGGTGGTCACCGAGGTCGCGGTGCCGACGAGTGTGGTCTGCAGGCCGGCGACGAGCGGGTCTGCGTCGTCAGCGAGGCTGAGGCTGCCCGGGACTGGCTGCGTGATGGTAATCACGGGATTCTCGGTGGTCACCGTCACGTCAAGCGAGTCGGACTTGAGCGTAGGACGTTCCGGGTGCGACTGGTCCTCGACGACCGCGACGACCTGCGCGTGCGCGTTCGAGTGCCCCGTCGCGGCGCCCGCCAGCGTGACCTTGACGGCCGCCTTGGGTCCGGCGAGCGCGATCTTCTGGGTCTCGCCCTTCTTGCCGTTGACGTCCGTGTATTCGATGTAGGCATGCGTGCAGCCGGCACTCGCGGTGCTGACAACGAAGGTGTACTGGAAACCGGGCGTCTGAGGGTCCACGTCTGTCACGAGGCAGGACGGCGGCGCCTCGATCGTCGCGACGCATGCGTCGTCGCAATCGAGGGTGACGTTCTTGGACTTGACGGTCGCCTGCCCATCCACAGTCACCTGCACGGCAAACGACAGCGGCTGGGTCGAGCACGGGATGGTGATCTCGTCGATGCGCGCCGCGCCGTCCTTGACGCTGCCGGCTTTTCCGACCTGCACGTTATCGATCAGCACCGCCACAACGGCGCCGTCAGGTACGTTCTCCGTCGCAACCACGACGTCGACCTGAACACCCGCTTTGGCCACGCCTGGGTATTTGTCGCTCTTCAGGTCGAAGGCGGCCGAGGTCGTCTCGCCGGTCAAAGCGGGACCCTGCGCGGTCTCGACGTAAAAATCGACGACAGCCGCTGGCGCCGATGTTTCGTCTTGTTCGATCTCTGCGTGCGTACCGGCGTCCGCCGTATCAGGCGACACAGGGGTCTCCTCGCTGCAGCCGGAGCAACCGCTGGTTCCCAGGCCGAATGCCAATGAGATGACGCCCACTAGCCCCAGGTGGCGAGTCTTGATGATGCTCATGCTGCCGTCTCCTTCAAGCGCCGAGCCGCGCTATGCGTGCCGGCGGGTCTCGTTCGTTCTTGCCCGTCTGTCTTCTGCGCATCGTCTTGTGCGCATCGTCTTGTGCGCATCGTCTTGTGCGCATCGTCTTGTGCGCATCGATTCAGCACCGTTCTATCTGCCCTTTCTGTCGCCCTGTGAGGGGACCGAGGCTGGCCGATACGCACGGGCAGGTGCGTACTTTGCCAGTTCGTCGACCTCGCCGCAAACCCGGCACAATCGTCGCCTTGCCGTGGCCTCACTCATCGGCGACCTCGACAGCGACCTTCCGCTCGACCAGCGCGCCGACGAACGCCGTTGCATCAGCGCACGCCCGCTCGGGCTCGACCTGATAGCGCGCGACCAGCAGGTCGGTCAGCTCGGCGATCTCGCAGGGGCGCTCGACGAGGGCTCCAAAAAGATCGACGGCGGTCGGCGTGCGCAGCCGATGAAACGCGCCATCTGCTGAATAGACGAAGACAGCAGCGCCAATCTGACGCCACGCCGAGTCCGGGTTGATGCAGTAGCGCGTACCTGTCATCCGCAATCTGCTCTCACCGTAGAAAGGGTCTCACCGTAGAAGGTGCGGCGGCCGACTCGCCCGTGCGAACACACGATGCCGCACTGGTTTGATGTCGGCCGCGACGTCCAGGATCATTCGCCGGCCGAGCGCAATGTCGGTGCCGGCCCGGCATTATGCGGGCGGCCTTGCGGCGACACAAGCCCCACCCTGGCAGGGAGGGCGCCAACTACTTGGGTGGCCAACAGGTTTCAGCGCCGCTCGGCGGTCAACGCCCGCTGATCGATTGCAGCGTCCAGGTGACGCTCGGCAGCGCTGACGGACAGATACCGCGGCACCAGTTCGGTCGTGTCGTTCGCTTCGGCTCGGTCGGGCCGCGACAAGGCAACCAGGGCGATCCAGCCAGCGCTGGGACCGCCAACGTCAACGGGACGGACCTCTGCTGCGATCTCAAGACCGGCTGACACCGCCGCGGCCAGGCGATCGGCGGCGGCCGCCGCCGCCGCGATCGTCAGGAGTTCAGTTCCGGCGGGCAAGCGCTCCCGCAGCCACGCCGTCACCTGCCCGTCGGCGACGGCGTCCTCGTGCCAGCGTCCAGCGCCATCGTCGAGGCCCAGGTAGGAGACCCCGGCTCGCGACGGCAGCGCGGCGAGTCCGGCGCGCCCCGGGCTGGCCGTGACTGCGCCGCGGCCGGCAGCGACCATCGCGACAAGCGAACCGACGGGTGCCGTCGGGACGTTGTGTGCCCAGGCGATCGCGCGGGCCGTCGCGAGACCGAGGCGCAGACCGGTAAATGAGCCGGGGCCCACGTCGGCGACGATCAGCTCAAGGTCCGCGACGCCGATGCCTCGCCCGGCGCACAGCTCCCAGATCGCCGCGGTCAGCGCCCTGCCCTGGCCGCGCGCGACGCGTTCTACTTGCGATGTGCCGACGCCGTCCCCATCTCCCAACCAAAGGGACTGCATCTCGGTCGATGTCGACAGCGCGAGGACATGCATGACGGACTCGGGGCGGTCTTGCGTGGGATTGGTGGCGCGGCTCGACGGGCGATGCCGACGGAAGCCGCCGGGCGACTACTGGGTCAGGGACTCGATCAAGCGTTGCACGTCATTCTTCATGACGACGACGAAGAGCAGGCCGATGAAGCTCATGCCGACGTACGAAGCGATCATCCTGGTTCGCAGGCTCACAGGCTCGCGCTTGACCGCCTCGATCGCCAGGAAGAGCAGATGGCCGCCGTCTACCAACGGGATGGGCAACAGGTTGAGGATGGCAAGGTTGATCGACAGCCAGACCATCAGCTTGAAGAAATAGCCCCAGCCGAGGTCTTCGGTCCGCGCGGCGAGCTGGGCCATGAAGATCGGCCCGCCCACCTCCTTGACCGGCACGCGTCCGCGGAACAGGCCAGCGACCGTCAGCAGCGTGACCTGCATCGCCTCAAGCATCTGATCGCGGCTTTGCTGCCACGCGTACAACAGGCGGTCGGGGTTCGGGATCCGCTCGGATGGCTCGTAGCGCTGAAGACCGCTCGCGCCAAACTGCAAGCGCGGCCGACCGCTGGCGCCGAGCTCCACGCCCAGAGAGAGGGAGGCTTCACGATCGACGTAGCCGGCCGCAGCCCACGCTGGTCCGGGCGACGGCAGCCAGTCGGGGGGCGCGGTCGCGGCCGGGTCCATGCCCCCAAACGCGGCGCGAAGCCAGGCGATCTCATCTGCTTCCAAGGTGTGTCGCACCGCCAGCAGGTGGGGCCGCACCAGAGCGTCGCGCAGCAAGGGCAGCAGCGCCTCGGAGTCCAAACCTTGATTGGCCTGGGAGGCCAACACGTCGTCGTATGCCTTGTGCAACAGATCAAGCAGGGCGAGAAAGCTATCGGCGGGCGCGCCATCGACGGCGAGGATCTCGTCGCCGGACCGCAGTCCTGCACCCGTTGCGGCCGGAGAGCCGCTCAAGACCGGGCCAACCAGCGTCTGGGCACCGGAGATTCCGGCACCCTCGACAGAGACGAACTGAGCGAGCGAGAGGCGCAGGTGTTCGACCGGCTCGGCGTGGGGTGCCTCGAAAGCTGCGTTCAGGGCGTCTTCGGCGAGTGGGGCCCGACGTATCAGTCTGCGCACCCCAAGAGTCGCGCTGCCACGGCCGGCGGCGGCAGAGGCCACCAGCGCAGCGTCGACGTCGTACCAGCGTGGCGTCGGTACCGTGTCGACGGCGACGATTCGGTCGCCGCTGCGCAATCCGGCGCGCCACGCGGCGCTGCCGGGCACCACCCGCACGATCGACGCCTGGGCGTCAGGCAGGACCTGAATTCGACCGACCTCTTCGACGACCCCGAGCTGGGCGAGGCGCACCTGGCGGCGCACCGCTGGCGTCAGCGTGAGCGAGCTGCGCTCACCGTGTCGAAGGTATTCGACGCGCGTCGGCAAGCCCGGTCGTGCCGAGATCGTGCGGCGCAGATCCTCGAAATGGCCGACCTCCTCGCCCTCCACCGCGACGACTTGATCACCGGGAC
The DNA here is from genome assembly GCA_937915965.1 of uncultured Myxococcales bacterium. GTDB lineage: Bacteria > Myxococcota_A > UBA9042 > UBA9042 > UBA9042 > CALGHC01. The sequence continues at coordinate 1,417 of CALGHC010000302.1, read as the reverse complement.
GTAGGCCCGCCTCGGCGGCGGGGCCGCCTGGCAAGACCGTGCCGAGGCGGCTCGAGATGATCTGGCCATCCATCATCAGCGAGCCCACGAGCAAGATGACCACTGGCAAAATGAAGTTCGCGATCGGGCCGGCCGCAACGATAAGCGCGCGTCGCCAGACGGGTTTTGCGTTGAATGCGTCGGGCTCCGGCACAGCCGTCGGATCGGGATCTGCCGTTGGGTCTTCACCGAGCATGCGCACGAACCCGCCCAGCGGCAGCGCGCGAACGGCGTACTCGGTGTGGCCACGCTGCCATGCTGCGATGACCGGCCCAAAGCCGATGGAGAACGACAGCACGCGCACGCCCATGAGGCGCGCGACGACGAAATGGCCCAGCTCGTGGAAGAGCACGAGAGGTACAAGCAGCAGAAGAAAATGGACGATGAACATCCGTGCTCCGCCTCGCCGATGCCAGATTCACCGCTGCACGGGTGGTTCCAGGAGTAGCGGTTGGGGGCCCGCCGGCAGCGGCAAGGGAGGGCAGTATAGTCGATCGGTGCGCGTGCGCACGGCGCGTGTCACCATTGTGCAATTGCCCGGGCCAAGAAGTGCCTCTACACTGCCTGCGCACGCACGTCAGTCTGGCTAGGACGGCGGCACGTACGAGGAGACGCGCATGAACACCGCCGTGACCAGGATCGCCCCCGCCCTGTGCGCGATCACGCTGCTGTGGTCCTGTGCCGATCAGGAGAGCCGCGGGCCAGCGCTGTCGCTGTGGTTTGCCGCGCTGTCCGAACCGGGTTGCACTGAGACGGCCAATGGCGGCGGCACCGTCCCGTCCGGGGTCGAGAGCCTCACCGTCATCGTCGAGCCGGGCGCCGCCGATGCCGGCGGGAGCGCCAAGACCTTCCGCATCAGCCGCGCCGACGCCGCCAGCACGGGATACCTCCTCGTCCCGGGTGTGCCCGTCTCGGACGATCTGGACGTGCACGTGTACGGTTGTGACAGCAGCGGCGACATCGTCTACGCCGGTCGCAGCAACGGGATCGCGGTCGCGAATCAGGCCGAGACGACGGCGCAGCTCTTCCTCGCCCCGGTCGACGCTCTGGCATGCACCGGCAACAAGGCCTCCATCGCCGCCGCCGGCGAACGAGCCACCCTGTCGGCGGCGCGTTCGATGGCGGTGACAGCCCCGTTGGCCAACGGCGACGTCGCCATCGTCGGCGGACTGGCAAGTTGGAGCGGCAAGGACAAGCAGGGGATCTCGTCGCGTGCGATCGATTTGTTCGAGCACCAGAGCGGTCACTTCGTCACGGGACCGAATCTGATGGAGCCACGGACATGGCACCATGTGCAGCCGCTCGCCGGGCGCAAGATCCTGGTGACTGGCGGGGTGACCTCGCTCAACCGCATCGGCGATACTTCGCTTCATTGGCC
>CALGHC010000301.1 GCA_937915965.1 uncultured Myxococcales bacterium | reverse complement strand
GACGAGAGCTGTGGCCGGCGCTATACGAAAAAGCCTTTGCCCAGTTCAAGGGCGGCTACGACAAGATGGGCGAAGGCGGGTCAACCGCTGGGGCGCTTGAAGCCTTGTCTGGCAGCCGCGTCAGCTACGCCAGCACGGACACCACGCCGGACGACGTGCTCTGGACGAAGCTGCGGCAGGCGACCGTCGGCGATCAGGCCATGGCGGCCGGCACGCGGGGCAAAGAGGATGAAGACCTCTACAAAGGCACGCGGCTCTATGCGTGGCATGCCTACACCGTGCTCGGCGCCTATGAAAAGGGCACGGGCAAGAACAAGAAGCGCGTCGTGAAGCTGCGAAACCCCTGGGGCCAGACCGAGCCGGGCAGTGACGGCAAGGATGACGGCATCTTCGAGCTGAGCCTCGAGGACTTCATGAAGTTCTACGGCAGCGTCAACATCACGAACATGTAGTGGAAGATGATGTGATCACGCCGCCGTCCGACGCCGCAGCACCCGACACGGTGGCACCGCAGCGACCGAAGGTCGACGTTGCGCCAGACGATGCGTTCGTTTTTGGCCCCACGATCGACTTCGGACCAACCGATGGCGCGTTGGGTGACGCCGTGTGGCGCATGCCCGCCGGCGCCCATGTGCGCCTCGCACCGGGCGTCTATCGCGGTCCGATCGCCTTCCCCGAAGACCTCTGCCTAGAGGCCGCGCGCGGGCTCGGCAGCGTCACGATCACGGGTTCTCAAGGCGCGACGCTCTCCGTGGAAGGGGCGGCCAATGTGCAGCTGATCAACCTCATGCTGAAAGGTCCGACACGTGGCTTCGGCGCCGTTTTGCAGGTGTATCAGCAGGCTGACGTGCGCGTAGACGGCTGCGTGCTGACGGGCGGACGCGGCCGCGGCGAAGGTGGTGGCGCGGTCGATCTTCAGGCAGGCCGTGTGCGGATACGACGCTGCCGAATCACGCACAACGTCGCGCTGCAGGGCGGTGGCGTTCGCGCCTCGGGAACGGTGCGTGTCGAAGCGAGCAACTGCGTGTTCGCCGACAATCGGGTTGAAGGCGCGGGCGGCGGCGCTGTTTTTGCCGCCTTCGGGGCGCACGTGTCGTTGCTCGGCTGCACGTTCACGGGCAACCGCGGCGCGATCGGGAGCTCAGTGCTGTCCGCCGGCACGATCGGCGCGAGGGTCGAGCTAGACTGCTGCCTGATCGCCCAAGACGAGCGCGGCCTCTGCGTGGCGAGCCAAGACGATGGCGTCGTGTCGATTCAACGCTCGCTGCTGCCCACGCTAGCCGAGCATGTCAGCGCGGGCATCGAGGTGAACGCGACCGTGCGCCAGCGCGGCGTCGGAGTGCAGCGCGACGTCGATCCGCCCTACAGCGTTAGTTTTCCGGTGGTTTTGCGTGGAATCGGCGGCCCCGCGCAGTTCGACGACGACACACGGGCCGACCTCTATGGCCGCTCGCGACGCGACGTTTGGGTCGGCGCCGTAGCCTGAGCGGGGACGCGCTCGTCCAGCAGCGCACGTGGGTGCGCGACAGTTGGGTGACGAACCGCGCCCTCCGCGGTCGCGACGGCGGCCCCTTCCGGTGGCGGCGGCAGCTGCGCGGCAGCAGGGGACAGCTCCAACGCGCCGTCGGCCACGTGCAGACGCATCTCGGTGCCGGGTTGCAGCGTTCCCTCGAGCACATGATCGGCAAGAAACGCCTCGACGAGCGCCTCGACCCGGGACCGCAGTGGCCGCACGCCCAACTCAGCGTCCACGCCGCCGGTGCCGAGCACCAAATCGACGACGCTGACGTCGGCGTGCACACGTACGAGCCGCGCCTCAAACAGTCGATTCAAACTGTCTTCGATACACCGCGACGTCACCGCGCGCAGAGCCGACGTCGGCAGCGGCCGAAACAGGACCTTGTCGTCGACGCGACCCCACAGCTCTGGTCCCAGTCGGTCGCGGACGCGGTCGAGCACCGTCTCATCATCGTCAACCACCGCGTCGGCGGCGCGTCCAAAGCCAATCGCTGGTCGCGCCGACTCGCTCAGCGCTGCGACTGGCACGGTGCTGGTCATCACGAGGATGGCGTTGCGGAGGTCAAGCACGTGACCCTGATTGTCGGTCAAGCGACCGGTGTCGACGATCTGAAGCAGCAGCGCGACGACCTCGGGTGCCGCGCGGTCGATGTCGTCAAACAGCAGGACGCGATACGGGCGTTTGTGGATGGCCTGCGAGAGCAAGCCAGGCTGCTGGTGGCCCACATATCCGGGCGGAGAGCCGATCAGGCGCGACACGCTGTGGCTGTCTGCGTATTCGTTCATGTCGAAGCGCACCAGCGCATCATCGACGAGAAAGAGCGTCTCCGAGAGGGCGTAGGCCGCTGCGGTCTTGCCGGTCCCGGGCGTGCCGACAAAGAGAAACGACGCCAGCGGCCGATCCGCAGCGAATCCCGCGTAGTTCCGTTGCACACGGCGTGCCACCCGCTCCATGGTCGCGTCGTGACCGATGATGCGCTCGATCAACTCGCGGCCCAGATCGCGCACGCGGCTTCGTTCGTCTGCCAGCAGTCGGTCGAGCGGCACCTGGGTGAGCTGGTGCACGGCCCGAGAGACATCGTCGGCTTCCACCCGCGACTTGCCGCGACGCCTGGCCTGAGCGCCGGCGCGGTCGAGCACCGCGATGGCCTTGTCCGGCAGACAGCGGTCCGTGATGAAGCGCTTCGAGAGATGCACCGCGCTCACCACGGCTTCGTGTGCATAGGCCAGGCCGTGATGACGGGCATAGATGGGCGCCACGCCGGCCAGGATCGTGATGGCTTCGTCCACCGAGGGCTCGGGCACCGTGATCACCTGAAGGCGACGCTCCATGGCGGGATCTTTCTCGATGTGGCGGCGGTACTCGGCTTGGGTGGTGGCGCCAATGAGCGGGAAACGACCGCGCGCCAGCGCCGTCTTGAGGTCGTTGGCGGCGTCGAGCGGACCGTCTCCTGCGCCCGCCCCCATAATCGTGTGCAGCTCGTCCATGAAGATGATGATCTGGCCGTCGGCTTTCGCCACCTCATCTCGCAACGCCTTCATCCGTTGCGAAAAGGCGCCGCGGAAGGAGGTTCCGGCGAGCAGACCGGACACCGAGATCTCGATGATGGCGGCCTGACCCAATGAGCCGAAGCGTTCGACGTTGCCTGCGAGGCGCCGCGCCAAGCCTTCGACGATCGCCGTCTTGCCGACTCCCGCCTCGCCCACCAAACACGGGTTGTTGACCTGCCGCATCATGAGCACATCGATAATGCCGTCGACGAGGTCATTGCGACCAATCAGAGGCTGAATCTCGCCATTGAGCGCTGCCTCTGTGAGGTTGCGCCCGAGCTCGGTCAACACCGGGAACACGTCCGGATCGAGATAGAACACGCCACGCGATGTCATCGTCAGCGGCGCGCTGGCGACGACGAGTTGGGGCGATGTCGCAAGGTTGGATGCCTGTAACTCCGGCGCCGGGACGCCGCGT
>CALGHC010000300.1 GCA_937915965.1 uncultured Myxococcales bacterium | reverse complement strand
CTGCTTGTTCGAGCCGCCGACGACGACGTAGATGATGAGCTTGTCGTAGGTCGTGCCGCTCTCGGTGTCCATGTAGAGCCAAAGGTCGAGGGCGTGCTTCTTGCCGCCGGGCAGGGCGACCTGCGAGCCGGTGACGGTTCCGCTGCTCTTGTTGAAGTTGAAGTTCTTGGCGACGGGGTCGCCGTAGTAGAGCGCGCCATCGCCAGACTGCTTGACCGTGGCGTTCTTCCAAATCTGCCAGCCCTTTGCCGCGCCCGCGCTGTTTTGGATCACGTACCCCTGCAGGTCCCCCTCAAAGTCATCGACGAACTGCACCGGCTTGCAGCAGCCGTCGCCGTGCTGGCAGACGTGGGCGGCGCAGGTGTCGATGCTGCAGGCGACGCCGTCGTCGCACTCGGCGTTGGTGTTGCAGCAGCCACCGATGATGGCGTGGCCGCACTGGCCGGTCTGGCCGTCGCAGGCGTCGGTGGTGCAGGCGTTGCCATCGTTGCAGGGGTTGGGCTTGCCGCCGCAGGTCCCGTCCCCCACGCAAGCGTCGAGCAGGGTGCATGGGTCGCCGTCGTCGCAGGTGCCGGTCTTGCCGCCGCCGACCGGCGTGGCGAGGCAGCCATCCGCCGGCTTGCAGGTGTCGAGCGTGCAGTCGTTGCCGTCATTGCAGACCTTGTCGACTCCGCCAGTGCACTGGTCGAAGAAGCACACCTGACCAGACACGCACTTGTCGGCGGAACACGGCGAACCGAGGTTGGCGTCCTCGTGGGTGCAGGTGCCCTTGCCCAGCTTGCATTTGTCGACCGTGCAGTCGTTGCCGTCGGCGCAGTCGTTGAGCTCACCCTTGCACGCGCCGCCGGCGCACGCGTCACCTGCCGTGCACGGCTCGTTGTCGTCGCAGGCCGCGGCGCTCTGGGGGAAGTCGCAGTCGCCCACGTAGGGATTGCACCAGTTGGCGGTGCATGCGTTGCCGTCCTCGCACGACTTCGCCTGGCCGGTGCAGGCGCCCTCGGCGTCGCAGGCGTCCTGGGACGTGCATGCGTTGCCGTCGTCGCAGCTCTGGTCGACGGGCAGCTTGCCGTGGAGGCACGCGCCCGTCTGGGCGTCGCAGCTGTCGATGGTGCAGCCCTTGTTGTCGTCGCAGCTCTTGGTCGTGCCAGCGATCACCCGCACCCGCTGGCCGGCCTCCTCGGCGATCCACAGGCTGCCGTCGGCTGTCGCCGAGAGGCCGCGCGGGCCGTTGAGGCGACTCTCCTTGACCGGACCGTCGATGAAGCCGGCTACACCGTCGCCCGCGATGGTCCCGGTGGTGCCATCGGCGCCGACCACACGGACACGGTGGTTGCCGCGGTCGGCGACCAGGACGACGCCCGACTTGTTGAGCGCGACGCCGCTCGGCAGCGAGAAGCGCGCGGACGCGCCGCCACCGTCGAGCCAGCCGGCGATGCCGCTGCCCGAGAGCGTCACGACCATCGCCGATGGGCTGATCTTGCGGATGCGGTGGTTGCCGGTGTCGGCGACGTAGACGAACCCCTTGGGATCGATGGTGACGTCGCTCGGATCCTGGAAGGCAGCGTCCTCGCCCTTGGCGTCCGCGAAACCCGGTCCGCCGCCGGCGAAGGTCTCGACGATCCCGCCCGGCAGGATGCGGCGGATGCGGTGGTTGCCCGTGTCGGCGACCCAGACGACGCCGAATGCGTCGACGTCGAGGCCCGAGGGCGTGTGGAATTGGGCAGTCGCACCAACGCCGTCGTCGTTGCCGGCGACCCCGTCGCCAGCGACGGTTGTGACCTCGCCGTCGGCGTCGACATAACGGATGGCGTGGTTGTCGGTGTCGGCCACCCAGGCGCCGCCGTTGACGTCGGCGGCGATGCCCGATGGACCGGCAAAACGTGCGGCCGCGCCCTTGCCGTCGGCCAGCCCGGCCTCCTCGCCGCCGGCGAGCGTCCAGATCATGCCCTTGGCGTCGCGGCGGCGGATGCGGTGGTTGCCGGTGTCGGCGATCCAGGCGAGCCCGTCGGGTCCGGCGTCGGCATCGCGTGGACCGGCGACCACGCTGCTTTCGGCGTCGCCGTCGGCGAAGCCGGCCTCGCCGCTGCCGGCTACCGACTTGAGCAGGCCCGGGTTGGGCTTGCACGCACCTGCGATACAGACATCCGCCGATGTGCATGGGTCGGCGTCCTCACAGAAATCGGTGCTGTTGGGGTACGAGCAGGCTCCGCTCTTGGCGTCACACAGGTCCTTGGTGCACTGGTTGCCGTCCTGGCAGACCTTCGGCTTGCCCTTGCACGCGCTGAGCACGTCGCAGGTGTCGCCCTCCGTGCACTTGTCGCCGTCATCGCAGGCCCCGCCGGCGGCGATCGGCTTGAAGGTGCATCCGCCCGCGCCGTCGCAGATGTCGGCGGTACACAGATTGCCGTCGTCGCAGACCGGCGCCGCGCTCGCCACGCGCCGCATGCGGTTGTTGCTCGAGTCGGCCACGTAGATGTGGCCAAAGGCATTGCTGGCGACAGCGTACGGGTTGTTGAAGCGCGCGACGTTGCCCGCGCCGTCCTGGAAACCGCCGCTGCTGCCCGCCGCGGTCGTCACCACGCCCGCCGGCGAGAGCCTGCGGATGCGATGATTGCCGCGGTCCGCCACGTACAGAAGTCCCTGGCTGTCGACGACCACGTCGCAGGGCGTGTTGAAGCGCGCGGCGTTGCTGGCGCCGTCCTGCATGCCTGCGGTGCTGCCGGCGAGGGTGGTCACCGCGCCCGCAGGCGTCACCTTGCGGATGCGGTGGTTGCTGCCGTCAGCCACATAGACGTTGCCACCGGCGTCGACGTCGATGCCGTAGGGATAGTTGAAGCGCGCGCCCGCGCCCGCGCCGTCCTGGAAGCCAGACGAGCTGCCCGCGAGGGTCGTCACCATCCCGGCCGCGTCGATCTTGCGGATGCGGTGGTTGTAGGTGTCGGCGACGTAGACGTTGGCCTGGGCGTCGAGGGCGACGTCCTCAAGATAATAGAAGCGCGCCTGGGAGACGTCGCCGTCGAGCCAGCCGTTGAGGCCCGAGCCGGCGAACGTCGTCACGGTGCCGTCGGCGGCGACAGCGCGGACGCGGTGGTTGTTGCGATCGGCGACGTAGACGATCCCTTTGTCTCCGTAGGCGAGGCCCGATGGGTAATAGAAGCTCGCCGAGTTGCCGGGGCCATCGACCCAGCTCGCTGAGCCATTGCCGGCGAGGGTCGTGACGTTGCCGCCCTGGTCGACCTTGCGGATGCGGTGGTTGTTGTAGTCGCCGACGTAGATGACGTCGCCCGGGCCCATGGCGACGCCGCGCGGGTTGTTGAATCGGGCGTTGCCAGCCGCGCCGTCCGTCCAGCCGGCCTGGCCGTTGCCTGCCGAGGTGGTCACCGCCGGGCTGGCCCCCGTCTCGCAGCTGCCCTCGATGCAGGTCTCGCCGAACGTGCACGAGTCGCCGTCGTTGCAGGGCCCCTGGAGGATCGCGTTCTTGCAGTCGCCAGTTTGCTGGTCGCAGGTGTCGACTGTGCACGGGCTGCCGTCGTCGCACGCCGACTTCTGGCCGGCTGAGCACAGGCCGCCGATCGCGCAGGTCTCGCCCTGGGTGCAGGAGTCGCCGTCGTTGCAGGGCGTGCCCGCTGGAGCAGACGGGTGGCTGCACAGCCCGGTCGCCTTGTCGCAGACGTCGGTGGTGCAGGGCTTGCCGTCGTTGCAAAGCTCGATCGCGCCGGCGCACTGGCCCTGCAGGTCGCACTTGCCACTGACCGTGCACTTGCCGTCGCTGCAGGAGCTGCCCGCAGCGAGCTGGATCGGCGTGCACTGCCCGGTCAGCGGCTCGCAGCTGTCGAGCGTGCAGGCGTTGCCGTCGTCGCAGGCGACCGTCTTACCGCCGACACACGAGCCGGCGATGCACTGTTCGCCTTCCGTACAGATGTTGCCGTCCTCGCACGGCACGCCGCCGGCGAAGGAGAAGACGCAGCCCAGCTCGTCGTCGCAGTCGTCCGTGGTGCACGCGTTGCCGTCGTCGCACGACAGCGGCTGGCCCTGGCAGCTGCCGTCCTGGCAAGTCGTCGTCAGCGTGCAGGGCGTCCCATCGTCGCAGAGCTGCCCTTCTGCGAGAGACTCGTGATTGCACGCGCCCGTGGCGGGATCGCAGCCGTCGAACGTGCACGCGTTGTCGTCATCGCAGGCGGCCTTGGCGGCCGGCTTGCAGGCCTCGTTGACGCACGACTCGGCGGTGCAGGGATCGCCGTCGCTATCGCACTCGCCGACGATCTTCGCGAAGACGCAGCCCTTGCCGCCGGCAAAGTCGCAGGTGTCGAGGGTGCAGGGGTTGCCGTCGCTGCAGATGTCCTCGTCGGTGGTGCCGTCGCAGTCATCGTCGACGCCGTTGCATTCTTCGTCGGGCGGGCTGGCCGGGATGCAGCTGACCGCCGTGTCGCTGGCATCGCCGGCGTCGCCCGCTCCGTCCGATGCGGCGACATCATCGTCCGTCCCGTCCGTCCCGTCCGTCCCGTCCGTCCCGTCCGCGTCGCTCGAGCCACCACCGTCCGTCGTCGCGCCATCCTCGCTGGCGACGGTCTCGGCTCCGGCATGCGTCTCTGCCGTCACGTCGCTTGGCCAGTTCGACCCGTCGAATCCGGTGACGCCGCCGTTGCCGATGGGAGGCGGTTTGTTGTCGGTGCCGGCTGGCTCCAGGCAGCCGCCGGCGATCAGAACGACGCAGGCGACGAGCCGCCTGAAGTTCACCGAGGCACGCCAGAAGTTCACCGACGCGTGGCAGGCGCTCGCCGATGTGTGGCAGGCGCTCGCCGATTCTTGGCGGGGTCGGGCATCTGTCGGGTGGTATCGGCTGGAGGTCACGTCGCGCTCCCGGCGGGCTGGGTCTGTGCGAAACGGTGAACACCGTCCCTGAACGGACGGCGCCCGGTGAGCAGCACCCGCCGCGATCGCGGGCAGCGGCCAGTGCGAAAGCTAGGCGAAATCCACTACCAAGCGCAATCGCGGAGTTCATTCTTGGGGGGCCAGAGACCCACCACCGGTCGCTCCGTGCAGATGCCGATCGCCCCCTCGACCTGCCGGGCTGTTGTCGCTATTGTCGCGGCGAACGAAATGCGGTTGCCGAGGGTCGGGCGTCAGTCGGCCCCAACGATCGGCGCGCAAATGCGCAGAGACGGCCCGGCGACCAGCCGGCCGCGTCAAGGGAGAGACCAGGCGGTGTGGCGGATCTGCACGAGATGCGGCGTACGCGGCAACGACGTGAATTGCGCGGACTGCGGTCGCGAGACGCAGACTATTAGCAATGAGACGCGTTTCCCCGGTCGGCTCGATGCCGACACGGTGCTCGATCGTCACTATCGGGTTGGCGACATCGTTGGCGTCGGCGGCATGGGCGCGGTCTACCGCGGCGAGCACGTCATCACGCGCCAGCCGGTCGCCATCAAGGTGCTGTGGAGGGACCTCGCCGAGCAACCCGCCGAGGTGCGCCGTTTCACCCGCGAGGCCCGCGCCGCCTCGCTGCTCGCCCACCCGAACACGGTGCGGGTCTTCGACTTCGGCGACGACGCCCCCAGCCGCGCGATCTACATGGTCATGGAGCTGCTGGTTGGCCGAAAACTGTCGGACTTGCTCGCCGAGACCCTCAAGCTGGAGGCCTCGCGCGTCGTTCACATCGCGACCCAGGTCTGCAAGGCGCTTGAAGAGGCGCACCGCAAAGGACTGGTTCATCGCGATCTGAAGCCCGACAACATCTTCCTCCAAGAGGTCGCCGGCGAGCGCGACTTCGTCAAGGTCCTCGACTTCGGTCTCGCCAAGTTCGTCAGCGGTGACTTCGAACGCGACGCTCTGACTCGGACCGGCTACGTCGTCGGTTCGCCGGAGTACATGGCGCCGGAGCAGGCGATCGGTTCAACGGTCACCGCCTCGGCGGACCTCTATTCGTTGGGCATCGTGATGTACGAGTGTCTCGCCGGCGATCTGCCGTTTGACGCGATGACGACCGCACAGGTGCTGCGCAAGCACATTCTCGACAGTGTTCCGGCCATGGACGTCGAGCTGGGCGTCCCAGCGCGCCTCGAGCGGGTGGTTCTGCGCTGCCTCGAGAAGGATCCGGAGGCCCGGCCCGCTTCGGCCGAGGCGCTGCGCATCGAACTACTTCGCGCCTTCGATCGGCGCCGGCGCGACAGCGACATCGCGCTGCCCCAAGTTGTCGCGCCCGGCTCCCTGGAAGCCGACGCCGCCGGCGCCGGCGATGAGAGCGGCGAAACGCAAGGCGCCGAGGTCCACACGGAGCGCGAAGCGGTCGTGCCGCTGCCCTCTGACAACGACACCAACGGGATGCCGCGGCCGCGCGTCGAAGCCGAACCGGCGCCCCTCGCTGGCTTGCATCGGCGCAGCACCGAGACTGGCAAGTCCATGGTGGCGACGGCGCCACCCGGCGCGGATCCAGACCTGGCCGGCGAGCTCGCCGAGCTGCAGCGGCGTCCCGGTGGTTCCATGCGGTGGTGGCTCTTGGGCGCGGCCGTCTTCCTCGCCGCGGGGATCGTCGCGCTGGCCAGCTGGGTTGATCTGTAGGCGCAAACGGGTCGACCTGTGCGTGCAAGTCGGCGAAGCTGTACTCCAGTCTAGCGAGCCGCCGCTGCCGCCTCGGCCCGCCT
>CALGHC010000299.1 GCA_937915965.1 uncultured Myxococcales bacterium | reverse complement strand
TGCCGGTGGACGGATTCGAGATGTACAACCTGCACGCCAACATGGTGGCGCGCATGAACGAGGCGGCGAAGCTCTTCGCCGTCCTGCTCGACGAGGACGAGACCCTCGATCCCGACTTGCTGCTGCTGTTGCTGGTCTTTGAGGACCCGGAGTACCTCAGCCGCTGGGGTTCGGCGCTGGCCCGCGGCGCGAAGCGGGTCACGACGATGGGCACCGACTGTCACCGCAACACCTTCCCGATGCAGCTCTCCGACGGCGAACGGGTCGACAGCTATCGGCGCATGATGAGTTGGTTCTCCAACCACCTGCTCGTCGTGCCTGAGGCCGACGGCAGCGTCCTGCCCGACGCGCTCGAGACCGCCCTCAAGGAGCGCCGCCTCTACGGATCATTCGATCTGCTCGGCTACCCCGAGGGCTTCGACTACGTCGCCGTCACCGGCAGCGGCGCCACCAGTGTGGTGCACGAGACCGGTGCCGTCGTCGCCCTGGCGGACACTGTCGAGCTTCGCGCGCGGCCGGCAAGCGTCGCGCGCCTCGACCCCGCCGTCGAGGCGCCGCTGTACCGCACCCGTATCCTGCGCGCCAAGGAGGGCGGCTGGGACGTGGTGGCCGAGGCCAGCGGCGCGGAGACCATCTCGCTGCCGATCACGGAAGCCGGCGCCTACCGCGCCGAGGTGCGCATCACCCCCAAGCACCTGCGCGGCGCGCTGGGCAGCCTCTCTGACCGCGCCGACGACGAGTTCGTGTGGATCTACAGCAACGCGATCCACGTCGAGTGAGATTCGCTGGGGGCGCGAAATACACGGCGATGGCGGCGCTGTCGGACCTCTGCTAGCCTCGTGGCACCATCGAACGCGAGAGGTGCCTCATGCCCGGCCTGATTCCATCGACCCGCTCGACTCAACGGCTCAACGCTGCCCTGCGCTGTCACGGGCGGTTGGCTGGTGCCGCTTTGGCGCTCACCGCGCTGTTCTCCGCGCTGCTCTCGGCGCCGGCGGCTCTTGCCGCGCCGACGGTCCTGCCGGTGCAGGGCCACCTCGCCACCGGTGCAGGCGGACCCGTCGCCGACGGCAAGTACGCGCTGGCCGTCGCCCTCTACGACACCGCGGACGCCGAGAAGCCGCTCTACACGGAGTACTTCCTCGGTGTGGAGGTGCACGGTGGTGTCTTCTCTGCGCTGGTCGGCTCGGTCAACCCCAACGCGCCTCTCGACGACGGCCTCTTCCTTGAGGGCAAGGCCGGCTGGGTCGGCGTCGCCGTCGCGGGTGACCCAGAGTTGCCTCGTGTCCAGATGTACGCCGTGCCCGACGCCCATCGCGCCGGCTTCGCCTTGGTCGCTGGCGGCCTCGCTTGCAGCGGCTGCGTCGACGCCGGCGCGCTGGCAGCTGGCTCGGTCGGCGAGGACGCGATCGCCACCAACGCGGTCCAAAACAAGCACGTCGCGTTCACCTACGCGGCCTCCGACGGCAAGGCTGGCGACGCCCTCCAGGCGAAAATGGCTCTCGATCTGCAGTGCACGGGCTGTGTCGCCGCCGACGAGCTGGCAGCCGGCTCCGTGGGCGCCGTCGCCCTCGCGGAGGGTGCGGTCGAGGCCAAGCACGTCGCCGCCGGCACCCTCGCCGCGCTCGACGTCGCTGTGGGCCCGCACCTCAGCGAAGATGGTGCGCTGCAGGCAGTGGTCGCGTCGGGAATGGTCGTCGTCATCGGCAAGGACGGCAAGATCGCTGGCGACGTCGAGGTGGCTGGCACCTTGACCGCGGCGAAGCTGGTTGGTGACGGCAGCGGCCTGACCGGGTTGGCCCTCAAGACACCCAATATCTCCGACATCGTCGATGGGGACGGTAAGTCGCTCTCGATCGTCCGCAAGGGCAAGCCGTTCACCTTGACGGGTGAGGCCTTCGGCGACGCGCCTACCCTGCTGCTCTGGAACGACGCGCTCGCCATCACCGGCGCGGCCAGCGACAGCGCGGTCACGACCAGCGTCGACAGCTTGTTCAGCGCAGACACCATCGCCCTCTCGCTGCGCGATCCGAAGACCGGCCTGCGCTCGAACGCCGTGATCATCCGCTACCAGGGCTCGAACCTGCTCGGCGATGGCTCCGATGGGCCGCTCGACGTCGGCAGCGGCAGCCAGAAGGTCAACGCCTGGTTCGCCCTCGTCGGGACCGCCGCTTCCGGTGCCGACGTGGTCACGGTGGACGACACCGTCGGGCTCTTCGATGGTGACGAGGTGCTGATCCTGCAGGTCACCGGCGCGCAGGCTGGCACGCACGCCTTCCGCCACATCTCCATCGCTGGCAAGACTCTCAAACTGGACGAACCGCTCGAGGCCGCGTTCGTATCGAGTGGTACGAGCCACGCCCAGGTTGTTCGCATCCCGCAGTTCACCTCCGTGCAGGTAGGCGCCTCCGCCAAGCTGACCGCGGATCCGTGGAACGGCGCCAAGGGCGGCGTCGTCGCCTTTCGCGCGACCGGTACGGTGCAGGTTGCGGGTCAAATCACCGTCGCCGGCCTCGGCCTTCGTGGCGGCGCCGCGATCCATTTCACCGGTACCGGCACGCACGTCGGCAAGCGGGGCGAGGGCATCGACGGCGTGTGGAACACCGACTCCAACCCCGCTGCAGGCGGCGCCGGTGGCGGCGGCGGCCTGACTGAGAACAGCGACCAGAACGGTCCCGGCGGCGGCGCCGGTGGCCACGCTACGGTGGGCGGCAAGGGCGACAGCCACGGCGACTACCCGGGCGGCCAGGCCGGCACAACCTACGGAGAAAAGACACTGATCGGGTTGTTCTTGGGTGCGGGTGGCGGCTCCGGCGGCATCACCAACGAGGATGGCACCGACCTGCCCAGCGGCGGCGGTGGCGCGGGCGGCGGCCTGGTGTTGATCACCGCCCAGGAGCTCGCCGTCGCCGCGGGAGGCGCCATCGTCGCG
>CALGHC010000298.1 GCA_937915965.1 uncultured Myxococcales bacterium | reverse complement strand
TCGGCGATGGTCAGCTTGCCGCTGCCGCGGGCCTCGATGCGGCCCCAGCGGGCGACGCCGGTCTCACGCAGGACCTGGCTTGTGTACATCGGCTCGTTCTTGCCCTCGCCAACCAGATAGAGCGCCGCGCCCTTGCCGGTGAACAGCGTGCGCGGGCCCTTTTCGCCCATCTCGATGCCGAGGATCTGCTCTTCCTTCAGGTCGAAGAGCGTCTGCACACGACCCTGGTCGTCGCTGACCAGGACGCGCCCTCCCCGGGCTGCGCCGGCGACAACGGCCCGGCCGACGACGCCGATCTCGCTGAGCATGCCCTCTGGGGAGGCGAAGAGTGGTGTCACCAGACCGTCGTCGGTGCGCACCCACACGGCTCCCTTGCCGCTGGAGCTTTTGGCCTTCTTGGCGCCCGCCTTGCTCTTTGGTTTATCGTCGTCCTTGCCGGGCTCCGTCGCGGTGGGCTTGAGCTTGGCGAGCTTGACCGTCGCGGTGCCCCCGTTGAGCGCGACGTACCAGGACTTGCCGGCGCGGGCGATGCTGCGGACTTCGCCGCCCGGGAAGGCGGCGATGGCGCGGACGTTGCCTTTGCCCTCGATACGAACCAGCATCGCGGAGTCGGCGGTGCCCGCGACAATGGCGTCGCCGTCGAAGGCCATCGTCAGGACGTGCTCGGTGTCCGTTGCGGCCCACAAGCTCGCCTTCTTCGAGGCCGTGTCGACCGCGAATACCTGACCGCCAGGGCCCGTGCCGGCAAAGAGCTGGCCGCCCTTGCGCAGCAGCGCCCAGACATGCTGGGCACCCCCCAACGAGACGACCGGCTCGACCTTGCCGGCCTTGTCGATGTGAACGATCTTCGCCTCGCCGATCAGGCCGGCGTAGACGCCGCCCTTGCCGTCGCCGACCAGCGAGCCGACCAGGGTCGAATCGAGGGCTGCGATCTCGGTGACCTTCTTGCCATCAACGACAAAGACCTTGCCCGCGAGGCCCGTACCCAGCCACAAACGGTCGTCCTCGCGCACCCAGCAGTGGATGAACTCGGCGTCGACATCAACGCGTTCGATCGGCGGAGCGACGGAAAGGCCCCATTCGGGGTGCAGGGCCAGCCCGTCCAGCTCGCCCTTGCCGAAGTCGGCGGCCTTGGCGATGTGCCACGACTTCGGGCTGGCGGCCCAAGCGGCCGGGCTCACTGCGAGGCTGACGAGGACGAGCGCTGCGAGGCCGAGGCCCGGAATTTCGCTGTGCAGTCGGCAGCGATCCAGGCGGCGGTCGGTGACAGTCTGGAAGTGCTTCATCGGCTTTTCCTCAGGCGCAGGGGGTCACGTGCGGGTTGTTGCGGGCCTGTGTGCGGTCCTGTGCGGTCCTGTGCGGTCCGGTGCGGGCCGGTGCGGGCCTCAATGGGCCGATCGCACCATGAGCTGGATCGACGCTTTGCCCTCGATCGCCCATGGCATGTCCTTGGTTGCGCGCAACGTCGACTTGCCGGTCTTGGTGGCGCGGGCGTGGCCGCTGATCTCGTCGAGCACGCCCACAGGCAGGTCGGTGAGCCGCTGACCGCGGAACATCACGCTCTTGTCCGGCAGCTCGATGACGGCGGCGAGGCGGTTGCGGGGAATCTGGGCGCGCAGATAGTCGAGTATGTCCTCGATCCGCGCCGGTTCGGGACGCTCGGGCGCCATGGTCTGCTCGGCGCCGATCTTGATGACCAGCTTCTCGCCGGCGAGCTCGCGCGGGATCGGCGGCAGCGTCATGTGGATCACTTCCGGGACGCCGTTGGGCCGCAGAAAGGTCATCTCCAGGTCGACCTCTTCGCCCACATCGACCTCGGTGGAGGGCATCCGGATCGACTCGAGGAAGCCGATCGCCCGTGACTCCTCGATCACAAACGCCGCCTCGACTCGGGTGACGCGCACCCGCTTGAAGCCGTTGTGGCCGAGCGCCTTGGCGATCGCGGTTGCCTTGGCCTGGACCTCGCCCATCTGGGCCGTGCCGCCCAGGCCGATCAAGTGGTCCTCGTAGACGATGGGGGCGTAGCCGCCGTCGAGGTGGAAGGTCAGGCGCATCTTCAGCGACGCGTCGAGCGCCACCGGCTCCGAGACGCGCACCGCGTTGCCGATCACGACCCCGGTGGCGAGGGGGAAGAACATCGGCTGGTCGGTCACCTCGACATTCCACAGGCGGGTCTCACCCGTGTCCGCCGCCTTGACGCTCATCTGAATCGGGATCATCACCGCGCGCGGTCCCATGCGGCCTGAGATGGCCGGTTGGCGGTCCTGATCGAGGGTGCCGATGTCGGCGGTCGGTACCGCCATTTTGAACGAGTTGGCCTGGCTGGCGAGGATCCACTGCACATCTGCGCCGCCGACGGGCAAGTGGATCTGGCCGAGTCCTTTGAAGGGGTGGCCAAAAGCGATGTAGCGGTCTCCACGCACCCAGGTGACGGTGCCCACGCCGCTGATCGAGACGTCGCCGCGCGCCAGCGTCAGCGAGATCGCCGAGCCCGGCTCGAACGGCGCTGTCGGTTTTTGGCTGGCGCTGCCGCCGCTTGTCGCCGCGATCGCCGAGAAACCCAACGGCGCCATCTCGTCGCGCAGCATCGCCAGGGCGTCGGCGTGCAGCCCGGCGACGGCGAAGGGCAACGCCACCGGCTGCATGGTCGCGTTGCCAAGCTGCGGTACGCGCACCTGCGTGGTTCGCTTGGCCGGCGAAGCCGCGAGGCGCTGGGTCTCGGGCAGGGGCTTCAGCTTGCGATCGAGCTCGGGCAGCATCGCGGCGATCGGCGTGACGCCGGCGACCGGGTCTTTGTTGAAGGGGAAGCCGTACGACAAAGCGCCGACCATGCGCACACCGTGCTCGGCGTCTTCGACGTAGACCGGGCTGCCGCTCATGCCGGCGACGATGCCCGAGTGCTCCAGGCCCAGGCCAGCGCAGCGGATGAGCACCAGATCCTGCTGCGGCAGCGCGTGATGCAGGACACCGATTATCTCCACCTCGAACCGCTCGATCTTGGTGCCGCGCATCACCGAGAGGCCGTAGCCTTTCATGCCTCGCTTCAGCTCGTCGGGGCTGATCATCGCGGGCACGAGCGGCAACGCCGGTTTCGCCGCGGCCGCCTTTGGCGCGGCTCGCTTGCCGGCGCCAAACACAGGCCCTGGTCCTGCCATGGCGGCCAGGCAGATGGCGACCACCACGGCGCGAATGGGCCGGCGCCTGGCTGGGCGGCGTAGGAGGCGAAGTCTGTTCCCTATCATGGCGTTTCCCGGGGCGGCCGGCATGCTGCGCGCCAGCGTCGATGCGACACTCCGACCTCCATGAGGGACGGCCGACGAAGTCTGCAACACGTCTGCGCGAATTGCTATGCCACGCGGGCGAAGGAGGGTGTCGGGTTCCTCGCCCCGGCCGTCGATTCTGGTGCGAATCAAGGCGCAAGGAGGCGAGCGACCGAGGCGTACTCGTGTACGCCGCAGGAAGCGAGCCGACGCAGCAACGCAGAGTTGCGCCAGAAGCGGCGGCCGGGGAGGTGGACGCCGCTGGCGCTCGCAAGCATGATGCGGCCGACGGGTCGCGGCCGACGGGTCGTGGCCAACGGGG
>CALGHC010000297.1 GCA_937915965.1 uncultured Myxococcales bacterium | reverse complement strand
CGGAGGCGACACCGGCGGAGGCGACACCGGCGGAGGCGACACCGGCGGAGGCGACGCAAACACCGACGGCGGCGAGGGCGACGCAAACACCGACGGCGGCGACGCCAGCACCGACGGCGGCGCGACCAAGCCGGTCTGCGGCGAGACGACGTTCAGCTACGCCGCGCCCGCCGGCACCGCCGAAGTGCTGCTGTCAGGGACGTTCAACAGCTGGGCTGACAAGGCGCCGGCGGCGACGGTCCTGAGCGACGACGACGGCGACAACGTGTGGACGGCGACCCTCGTCCTGGCGCCAGGCTCGTGGGCGTACAAGTTCATTGTCGACGGCACCTGGCTCGCCGACCCCAACGCGACTCAGTCGGAACCCGACTGTTGCGGTGGCACCAACAGCGTCATCCAGGTTGCCGAATGCGCAAAGGGTTTCACGGTCCTGAGCCACGATACCGACGCGGCCACGGCGACCTTCACGGCCAAGCTCGTCGCCACCGACCCGGTCAGCGTGGCGGACCTGAAGGTGACGGTCGACTGGCAGCCCGCCGCGGCAGGGGCCGCACAGGTCGCCGCCGACGGGGGCACGGTCGAGTTGAGCATCGCCGGTCTGGCCAAAGGCATCCACGATGTGCGCGTCGAGGCCAACGGCGAGATGATCGTGCTGAAGGTCTACGTCGGCATGGATCCGGACTGGCGCGACGCGACGCTGTACTTCGTGATGACCGATCGCTTCGCCAACGGCGACCCGACCAACGACGCACCACAGCCGGGCGTCGACACGCGCACCAACTACCAGGGCGGCGACCACCAGGGCGTCATCGACAAGATCGAGTCGGGCTACTTCGACGACCTGGGCGTCAGCGCGCTGTGGCTGTCCTGGCCGGTCGACAACCCCGACAGCCCCGAGCCAGGTGCCCACGTCAAGGGCAGCGGCTGCGGCATGAACCCCAAGACGGCGGCAACCGACCCTGTCGCCTACAGCGGCTACCACGGCTATTGGCCGACCAAGCTCTACGAGGCCGAGGAGCACTTCGGCACGCTCGCGAAACTACAGGAGCTGGTCACCAAGGCACACGCCCACGGCATCCGCGTCCTGCTCGACTTTACCGCCAACCACGTCCACACCGCGTCGCCGCTCTACCAACAGCACAAAGACGACGGCTGGTTCCACACCCCCGCCGAGGTCTGCCAGGACGTCGGCTGGGACAACAAGCCGGTGACCTGCTGGTTTACGAGCTACCTCGCCGATCTCAACTACAGCAACCCCGCGGCCATCGCGGCGGTGCTCGACTACGCGATGTACTGGGCCAAGCAGTCCGGCGCCGACGGCTTCCGCCTCGACGCCGTCAAGCACATCGAGATGGCCTTCGTCGAGGCGCTGCGGGCGCGCACCAAGGTCGAGCTCGAACAGACCGGCGTCGACTTCTACATTGTCGGCGAGACCTTCACCGGCGACGCCGGCCAGATCAAAAGCTTCGTGAGCGACACCCGCATCCACGGCCAGTTCGACTTCCCGGCCAACATGCAGATCCTCAAAGGCTTCGCCAAGTACGAGATTGGCCTCGACGCGATGGACGCCGAGATCCGCAAGGCCAACGCCGTCTACGGCGCCGACGCCTTGATGTCGACGTTCATCGGCAACCACGACATCGCCCGCTTCGTCAGCCAGGCCGGTGGCGAGGTCGGCTGCGGGATCTGGGACGTCGTCTCGAACATCGCCCAGGGCTGGCAGAACCCACCAAGCGCGCCCAGCGCACAGTGGCCCTACGAGCGCCTGCAGCTCGCGTTCACGTACGCGATGACGATCCCCGGCATCCCGCTGATCTTCCAGGGCGACGAGTTCGGCATGCCCGGCGCCGGCGACCCCGACAACCGCCGAATGATGCGCTTTGGTGGCGCCCTGAACGACAACGAGAAGGCAACCCTCGCCTACCTGGCCAAGCTGGGTCAGGCACGCAAGGCGCATGTCTCGTTGCGCCGCGGTAGCTGGACGCAGACCCTTTGGTCCGAGGCCGATTTTCTCGCCTGGGGCCGCAAGGCCGATGCCGAACAGGCCATCGTGCTGATCAACCGTGGCGACGCCGCCAAGCAGGGAGAGGTACCGGTCGCCGCCCTCGGTCTTGCCGACGGCGCGAAGATGAAGGACGTGATCGGCGCCGGAGGCTCGAAGGCGGTCAGCGGCGGCAAGCTGGCGTTCGATCTGCCCGCGCGATCAGCCGCGATCTTCGTCAGCGAGTAGGTTTCTTTTGGGGGGGGGAGTGAAGCGCCCTGACGAGGT